>JBAVOG010000445.1:0-4512 GCA_049691875.1 Burkholderiales bacterium
GCGCAGGCCGTCGATGCGCGCGAGCCACGCCGCGCCGCCTTCCACGGAGGTGCCCTGGGCATGGGCGCGCAGAAACCCGACCAGGCCGCGCAGGATGACCTCCACGTTGTACTCGCCGGTCATGGCGAGCAGATCTTTACCGTGCAGCTTGACCTGGAGGTCGGCGCGGCGCAGGAGCGTCGCGATCTCCTGCTCGATGTACTCGGGCTGACCCTCTTCGAGCACGAGCACCGCACGCTTGCCAGCGCAGAACTGCGTGATCTCGTCGGGGACGATAGGGTGCACGACGTTGAGGCAGAAGGTCGGAATCTGGAGTTCGCCGAACGCGTCCGCGAGGCCGAGCGTCTGAAGCGCGCGCACCAGGTTGTTGTAAAGACCGCCCTGGATGATGAGACCGAGCTCGCCCTCGACCCGGCCGAACGATTCGTTCAGGCCGTGCTCGACTATGAACCGTCGCGCGGCCGGCAGTCGCACTTCGACCTTCAGTTTCTCCTGCCGGAAAATGGCGGGAGGGTGCGCGAGCCGGTCGTACTCGAAGACAGGCGGGCCGGCGAGCAGATTGCGCGTCGAGATCGCCGGCGCGACGTTGTCGCTCGCGGCGAACTCGCCGCGCACGTGGCAGGCGCGGATGCGCAACTCCATCATCGCCGGCGTGTTCGACGCCTCCGAGAGCGCAAAGCCTTCCTCGACCATGCGGACGATGCTCGGCAGGCTCGGTCGCGGATCGAGCAGGATCATCGACGACTTCAGGGCATAGGCATGGCTGCGCTCCTGGATGACGCTCGCACCCTCGCCGTAATCCTCGCCGAGCACGATGAGCGCGCCGCCCATCACGCCGGCCGAGGCGAGGTTCGACAGCGCGTCGGCGGCGACGTTGGTGCCGACGATCGATTTCCACGTCACCGCGCCGCGCACCGGGTAGTTGATCGACGCCGCGAGCATTGCGGCGGCGGACGCCTCGTTCGAGCACGACTCGACATGCACGCCGAGCTCGCCCATGTACTCGCGCGCCTGGACCATCACGTCGAGAAGGTGCGAGACGGGCGCGCCCTGATACCCGCCGACGTATCCGACGCCGGATTGCAGCAGCGCCTTGGTCACTGCGAGGATGCCCTCGCCGCGGAACGTGTCCCCCGCGCCGAGCCTGAGCGACTTTATTTCTTCACGGAACGAGATTTCCATCTATTTTTCTCCCGAAATCAGTGCTCGCGCCGCTGCGACCCAAAGACGGGATAAACGAACAAGGGGGGCTCCCCCTTGTAAATCCCCATGGGAGCAAGGGGCGCGCCCCTTGTATCCCCAAATTCTCCGAGGTATGTCCGAGCGCTCATGCTGGCTGGAGCCAGCCGATGACGGTGTTGCGCACGCGTGCGATGAAGCGGTCCCAGGCGCTCGGGTTCTGGATGATGCGCGCCTTGAAGAACGACGGGCACAGCACCGCGGCGTGCGCGACCTCGCCGCACAGCCCGCAGCCCACGCAGCCGTTGTTCACATGGGCCACCGGATCGGTCTTGAGTGGATCGGTGCTTGGCTTGACTGTGAGCGAAGGGCAGCCGGAGAGGCGCACGCACGAATGGTCGCCGGTGCATACGTCCTCGTCGACGCCGAAGCGCTCGCGCACCACGCGCTCACCGCGCTTGAGTTGCGCCGCGACGAGCGGGCGCAGCCGCCGCTGGCGCTCGAGCTGGCACTCGGCATCGGCCACGATGACCTTGAGCCCCTTGTAGCCGGTGGTCATCGCGTCTTCGAGCACCCGCATCATCCGGTCGACGCGGTAGGTGTAGACGTTCTTCATCCAGCGCACGCCGAGGCCCTTCAGGGTGCGCTCGATGGACATGTCCCGGGACTTTCCGGCGCCCTGATGCGGCGACGAGGGAATGTTCTGCGTGCCCGTTGCCGAGCTGTAGCCGTTCTTCATGATCACCAGGATGCCGTCGTCCTGGTTGAACACCGCGTTCGCGACGCCCGACGTGAGGCCGTTGTGCCAGAAGCCGCCGTCGCCCATGATGGTCACGGTGCGCTTGTCGAACATCGGCGCGACCGCGGAGTTCGACGCGAGGCCCAGCCCGTAGCCGAGCACCGTGTGCCCCATGTTGAACGGCGGCAGCGTGGAGAACGTGTGGCACCCGATATCGGCGGACACGTGAATCTTGCCGTGCACGCGCTCGACGAGCTTCATCGCCGAGAAGACCGGCCGCTCGGGGCACCCGATGCAGAATCCCGGCGGTCGAGCCGGGACCGGCGTGCCGAAGATCTCCACGGCCTTCCGCTTCGGCGCGATCAGCGCTTCGAGCCTGCGGCGCGCATCGGCCGTATCGACGCCGCTTGGCGCGACCGCTTCGATCCACTGCGCAACGCCAGTTAGTACGGTCTCGCCCGTGTATTCGCCGGCCATGGGCAGCACGTCCTTGCCGTGCACGCGGGTCTGCAGGTCGGCGCGGCGCAGGACCGCGTGGAGCGCGTCCTCGAGATAGGCCGGCTGACCTTCCTCGACCATCAGCACGGCGCGCTTGCCGGCGCAGAAGCGGGTGACTTCCGCGGGGACCAGCGGGTAGGTGACGTTCAGGCAGTAGATCGGGATGGGCGACTCGCCCAGCGCATTCGCGAGGCCGAGCTGTTGCAGCGCGCGCACCACGACGTTGTACATGCCGCCCTGGCAGATGATGCCGACGTCGTCCGCGCGGCCATCGAACGTTTCGTTCAGTGCGTGCTCGGCGATGAACTTCACGGCCGCCGGCCAGCGCACCTCGACCTTGTGCTTCTCCTGGGCATAGGTCGACGGCGGCAGGGCGATCCGGCCGAAGTCGAAGACCGGTGCCGAGAGCAGGTGCCGCCGCGAAACGGCGGGCGCCACGTTCGCCTTCGTCGGAAAGACACCATGAACATGGCACGCACGGATGCGCAGCTCGAGCAGCACCGGCGTGCTGGATGCCTCGGAGAGCGCGAAACCCTCTTCGACCATGCGCGTGATCGTCGGCAGGTTGGGGCGCGGGTCGAGCAGCCACATCTGCGACTTCATCGCGAACGCGTGACTGCGCTCCTGGATGATCGACGCGCCCTCGCCGTAGTCTTCGCCGAGCACGATCAGCGCGCCGCCGGTCACGCCCACCGAGGCGAGGTTCGAGAGCGCGTCCGATGCGACGTTGGTGCCGACGGTCGACTTGAAGGTGACCGCGCCCCGTAGGGGGTAGTTGATCGATGCGCCGAGCATCGCTGCGGCGCCCGCCTCGGATGCGTTCGTCTCGACGTGGATGCCGAGCTCGTCCATGATGTCGCGCGCGTCGTTCAGCACGTCCATCATGTGCGACACGGGCGCGCCCTGGTAGCCGCCCACGTAGGCGACGCCCGACTGCAGCAGCGCCTTGGTCACCGCGAGGATGCCTTCGCCGTGGAAGGTGTCGCCGTCACCGAGCTTGAGCAGCTCTACCTCTTTCTCGAAGCTGCGTTCCATGGTCGATCCTCGCGGCGCGAAAACCCATTGAGACTAGGCCCGGGCCCTGCATGTGTCAAATTGATGGCAGACATGCTATTAATTCACGGTTGGAATGGGTGGGAACAGGTCCCCACGCTGCGAGGAGGGGGCCCGGGAGGCCAGCGGCTGCATGGATCTGAACGACCTCGATCTGAATCTGCTCAACGTGTTCGACGCGGTCCTGCGCGAGAAGAGCGTGACGCGCGCCGGACAGCGCGTCGGGCTCTCGCAGCCGGCGATGTCCAACGCGCTCGCGCGGCTGCGCAAGCTCTTCGGCGATCCGCTGTTCGTGCGCACCCCGAACGGCATGAACCCCACGCCCTGCGCGTTGCGCCTCGCCGACCCGGTGCGCCAGGCGCTCGACCTCCTCTCGGTAACGTTGCGCGAGCAGGCCGGGTTCGATCCGGCCACTTCGACCCGGACCTTCCGCTTTCACATGTCCGACATCAGCGAAGTCGTGTTTCTGCCGACGCTGCTCGAGCGGCTGAAGCGCGACGCGCCCGGCGTGCGCCTGGAAGTCGCGCAGTACCCGGTCGACCGCATCCGCGAGTCGCTTGAAACCGGGCAGATCGACGTCGCCCTGGGCTTCATGCCCGAACTGGCCGGCGACATCGCGCAGCGGCGGTTGTTCCGCGATCGCTACGTCTGCCTCGCGCGCGAGGATCATCCGATCATCCGCGAAAGCCTTTCCGCGGCGCAGTTTCGTGCGGTCCGGCACGTGCTGATCGCCTCGTCCGGAACGGGACACGAAGTGGTAGCGCAGATGCTGGCGGAGCAGGGGTTGGGTGACCACATCGCGCTGCGCGTGCCGCACTTCATGGTGCTGCCGATGATCCTGGCGCGCACCGACCTCGTGTGCACGGTGCCGTCGCAGCTCGCGCAGGCGTTCCGGGCGACGGGCCGGTTTCGCGCGCACGCGGTGCCGCTCGCGATTCCCGAATTCGACGTGCGATTGCTGTGGCACGAGCGGTTCGAGCTGGATCCCGGCAACCGGTGGTTGCGCGAGCAGTTGCTGGATCTCTTCCTGGAGAGAGTCGCGC
>JBAVOG010000446.1:0-2306 GCA_049691875.1 Burkholderiales bacterium
TCCCCCGCCAGGCCGAGCTCGCCGAACACCACCAGCTTCCCGGGTAGCGCCCGGTTGGTGAGCGACGACACGATCGCAAGCGCGATCGCGAGATCGGCGGCCGGCTCGCCGATCCGCACGCCGCCGACGGCGTTCACGAAGACGTCCTGATCGTGGCACGCCACCCCGGCATGCCGATGCAGCACCGCGAGGAGCATGGCCAGGCGGCTCGCGTCCAGACCTTGCGCCAGGCGCTTCGGCATCATGCCGTGCGCGCCATCCACCAATGCCTGGAGCTCCACGAGGAGCGGGCGCGTTCCCTCGTTCGTGACCAGGATGCATGAGCCGGGGACGTCCTCGTGGTGCTCGGAGAGAAAGAGCGCGGAGGGATTCGACACGCCGCGCAGGCCGCGCTCGGTCATCGCGAAAACGCCGAGCTCGTTCACGGGCCCGAACCGGTTCTTGAACGCGCGCACGAGACGGAAGGTCGACTGGGGGTCGCCCTCGAAGTAAAGCACGGTGTCGACGATGTGCTCCAGGACGCGCGGCCCGGCAAGCGCGCCTTCCTTGGTCACATGCCCGACGAAGATGAGCGATATCGATTGCGCCTTCGCCAGCCGCGTGAGCTGTGCCGCGCACTCGCGCACCTGAGCCACCGAACCCGGCGCCGACTGGAGCGCGTCGGAGTACACGGTCTGGATCGAGTCGATCACGGCGACTTCGGGGCGCGCCTCCATGAGCGTTGCCGCGATGCGCTCGAGGTTCGTCTCGGCGAGCAGACGCACGCCGTTCGAATCGAGCTGCAATCGCGTCGCGCGCAACGCAACCTGCTCGGCGGATTCCTCGCCGCTCACATACACGACGTTGCGCGTTCCGCCCATGGCAGCGAGCGCCTGCAGGAGCAGCGTGGATTTGCCGATGCCCGGATCGCCGCCGATCAGAACCACCTGTCCGCGCACCAGGCCGCCGCCCAGCGCGCGGTCAAACTCGCCGACACCGGTCGCCATGCGGGGCGCCTCGCGCGCCCGGATTTCCGAGAGCGACGTCAGTGCGCCGGCCTTCGCGGCGCCGCCCGCATGATGGCGCGACGCAGGCTCGGCGACGCTTTCGACCAGCGTGTTCCAGCCCTCGCAATGCGCGCATTGACCCTGCCACTTGGTGGACTGTCCGCCGCATTCCGTGCACACGTAGATCGACCGGGCCTTGGCCAACTTCTACTCCCGATCAATCTGCGGGACGCGCGTTGCGAGGCCGCACAGGAGCTCGTAGCTGATCGTGCCGGCGGCCGTCGCGACCTCGTCCGCGGAAAGCCCCTTGCCCCAGAGCGTGACGGGCGATCCGACGGCGGCCTCGGGAATCCCGGTGAGATCCACGGTGAGCATGTCCATTGACACCCGGCCAGCGGTGCGGGCACGCCGGCCCGCCACCAGCACCGGCGTTCCGTTCGGGGCGTGCCGCGGATAGCCATCTGCATACCCGCACGCCACCACGCCGATGCGCATGCGCTTGGGCACGACGAACGCTCCACCATAACCGACCCGTTCGCCGGCAACAAGCTCGCGGATCACCAGGAGCTCGCTTGCAAGCGTCATCACCGGTTCGAGGCCGAGGCTTTCCGCCGACTCGTCCGGAAAGGGCGAGCAGCCGTAGAGCATGATCCCGGGGCGTATCCAGCCGGCGTGCGAATCCGGGTAGCGAAGCACCGCGGCCGAATTCGCGAGGCTGCGCGGCAGTGCGAGATCGCGCGCGACGTTCGCGAAACGCTCCAGCTGCTCGCGAATGCCGCGCTCGCCGTCGGCGTCCGCAAAGTGTGTCATCAGCGTGATCTCGCCGGCCATCCGGCAGCCCTGCAGGCGCTCCAGTGCGACCCGAAACGCCTCCGGCGCGAAGCCGAGCCGGTTCATCCCCGTGTTCAGCTTCAGGTAAATCGGAATGCGGGCCGGAAATCCGGCGGCCACGAGCATATCCACCTGCTCTTCGCAGTGGACGACCACCGCGAGGCCATGCTCGACGACGATCGCCAGATCATCGAGCGCAAAAAAACCTTCGAGGAGCAGGATGGGTTTTCTCACCCCGGCGTCCCGCAGCCGCACCGCTTCGTCCAGATCGAGCATTGCATAGCCGTCCGCGGACGCAAGCGCGTCGACCGCGCGCAGGATCCCGTGCCCATAGGCATTGGCCTTGACGACTGCCCAGACCCGCGAATCGGGCGCACGCGCGCGCGCGACTGCCAGATTGTTGCGCAGTGCAGCGGTGTCGAACTTCGCGCGGATCGGCCGTGGCATCGGAGGCGACTACCTTGAAGGCAGGGATTCTAAAGCGTTCTG
>JBAVOG010000447.1:0-4515 GCA_049691875.1 Burkholderiales bacterium
TGCTTGCACAACCCGGTGCGCCGGCGGCCGAACCCGAGCCGCCCGGCGCACCCGCGGGCCACGTGGTGAAGTCGCCGATGGTCGGCACGTTCTATCGCGCGGGATCGCCCGGCTCGAAAGCCTTTGCCGAGGTAGGTGACACGGTCAAGGCCGGCCAGACGATCTGCATCATCGAGGCGATGAAGCTCATGAACGAGATCGAGTGCGACAAGGACGGCGTCGTGAAATCCATCCTCGTCGAGAACGGTCAGCCGGTCGAATACGGCGAGCCCCTGTTCGTGATCGAGTAATGTTTGAAAAGATCCTGATCGCCAACCGCGGCGAGATCGCACTGCGCATCCAGCGCGCCTGCCGCGAGCTCGACATCAAGACGGTCGTCGTGCACTCGGAGGCCGACCGCGAGGCGAAATACGTGAAGCTCGCGGACGAATCGGTGTGCATCGGTCCGCCGGCGGCGGCGCAGTCCTATCTCAACATCCCGGCAATCATTTCCGCAGCCGAGGTGACCGACTCGGAAGCGATCCATCCCGGTTACGGCTTCCTCTCCGAGAATGCGGATTTCGCCGAGCGCGTAGAGCGCAGCGGGTTCGTCTTCATCGGGCCCCGGCCCGAGAACATCCGCCTGATGGGCGACAAGGTGAGCGCCAAGGAAGCGATGAAGAAGGCCGGTGTGCCGGTCGTACTGGGGTCCGAAGGGGCATTGCCCGAGGACCCCGCGGAGATCCAGAAGATCGCGCGTGCGCTCAAATACCCGGTGATCATCAAAGCCTCCGGTGGCGGCGGCGGGCGCGGCATGCGCGTGGTCCACACGGAGGCCGCGCTGCTGCCGGCGGTGTCGCTCACGCGTGCCGAGGCGGAAGCGGCGTTCGGCAATCCGACGGTTTACATGGAGAAGTACCTGGAGCACCCGCGGCACATCGAGATCCAGGTGCTCGCAGACGCGCATCGCAACGCGGTCTATCTGGGCGAACGCGACTGCTCGATGCAGCGCCGGCACCAGAAGGTGATCGAGGAGGCGCCGGCGCCGGACATCACGCCGCGGCAGCGGGCGAAGATCGGCGAGCGCTGCGCCGAAGCGTGCAAGAAGATCAACTATCGCGGTGCGGGAACATTCGAGTTCCTCTACGAGGACGAGGAGTTCTACTTCATCGAGATGAACACGCGCGTGCAGGTGGAGCATCCGGTCACCGAGCTGATAACCGGGATCGACATCGTGCAGCAGCAGATCCGCATTGCGGCGAACGAGAAGCTCGGCATCCGCCAGCGCGACGTGGAGCTGCGCGGGCACGCGATCGAGTGCCGCATCAATGCGGAGAATCCGTTCACCTTCACGCCTTCGCCCGGCAAGATCACGTCGTACCATCCGCCGGGCGGTCCGGGCATACGCGTCGATTCGCACGTGTACCAGGGCTACACGGTGCCGCCATACTACGATTCGATGGTGGGCAAGGTGATCGCCTACGGCGCGACGCGCGATCAGGCGATTCGCCGCATGCGCATCGCGCTCTCCGAGATGGTGGTGCAGGGCATCGACACCAACATTCTGCTGCACCAGGATCTGCTCAACGACACGCGCTTCCTGCGCGGAGGGACGAGCATCCACTACCTCGAGCAGAAGCTCGCACAAATGGCGAAGCGCTCCACCACCGTCTAGCGGCCTGTCGGGTCGCTTTCGAGCGCGCCGGAAACACCATTGATGCCCTGGATTTCGCTCATCGTCGAGACGTCGGCCGGGGAAGCGGAGCGACTCTCGGACGCGTTCCTGGAACTTGGCGCGATCTCGGTGAGCGTCACGGATGCGGATGCCGGCACGCCTGAAGAGCACCCCCTGTTCGGCGAGCCTGGCGAACCTGCGCCCGGGTCCTGGGATCGGAGCGTCGTCAACGCGCTTTGCAAGGAGGATACCGATTGCAATGCGTTGCTCGCAGCAGCTGCCGAGCAGGCCGGGTTCGTCAGCGTTCCTGCATACCGGACCGAGCGGGTCGACGATGCCGACTGGGTGCGGGTCACCCAGGCGCAATTCGAGCCGATCCGGGTAGCGGAACGCCTCTGGGTCGTGCCTTCGTGGTCCACGCCGCCCGATCCGGGCGCGGCGGCCATCATCCTCGACCCGGGTCTGGCGTTCGGCACGGGCAGCCATCCCACGACCCGGCTGTGCATAGAGTGGCTCGCCCGGCACGTGGGCGCGGGAGCCTGCGTGCTCGACTACGGCTGCGGATCCGGTATATTGGCCATTGCCGCGATGAAGCTCGGCGCCGCGGCGGCACTTGGCGTCGATATCGATCCTGATGCAGTCACCGCAGCGCGTGCCAACGCGGCGCGCAACGATGCGGCGGCGCGATTTCAGGACACTCTCGCGCCGCTCGACATGAATGCGGATCTCGTGGTTGCCAACATTCTCGCCAACCCGCTGAAGGTGCTTGCCCCGCTGCTCGCCGCACATACGAGGCGTGGCGGCCGCATCGCGCTGGCGGGGCTCCTCACGCCTCAGGCGGACGACGTTTCGGTCGCCTATGTGCCGTGGTTCGACATGGCGCCATTCGGGGCGCGCGAGGGATGGACCGTACTGGAGGGCGTGCGGCGATGACGCTCATCACCCGCTGCCCGTCGTGCGGCACCACATTCCGAGTTTCCGAGAGCCAGATCGAAGCCCGCGACGGGCGCGTGCGGTGCGGTCGTTGCTCGGTTGTCTTCGATGCGCGCGATGCGCTCGCCGAGCATCTGGATATCGGCGAGCCTGAGTCCCCTGCTCCCGAGCGTGCATCGAGGATCGATCCGAGTGTCGCGCGTGCGCCGGAACCGACGCCGGAGTCGGCCTCGAGTCAGAATCGCATTCCGCTTTCGGACCGTGGAAGCATTCCACTGCAGGATCGCGGCAGCGTCCCCCTTCCGGATCGGGGCAGCATTCCGCTCCAGGACCGCGGAAGCGTCCCGCTGCAGGACCGCGGCAGCATTCCGCTCCAGGATCGCGGAAGCGCGCCGCTCCCCGACGAGGAGCGCTACGAGGACGAGATTGACTATTCGGACGCCGAAGGTGACGGGTATGGATTCGGACCGGAGCGCAAGCGACGTGCGCGCGCCGGCACGATCATGTGGGGGCTGGCCAGCCTCGTGCTCTTGCTGGCGTTCTGCGCGCAGGTGATCTACTCGTTCCGCAGCGACATCGCCGCGCGGGACCCCGACGCGCGCAGGTGGCTCGGCCTCGCCTGCGAGCGTCTCGGCTGCGATCTGCCGCTTCCCGGCCACGGCGACCTGGTGACGATCGAGTTGTCCGAGATGCATCCCGAGCCCGATATGCCCGGACTCCTTTCGCTGACCGCGGTGCTGCGCAATCGCGCCGCGTTCACGCAACGGCAGCCCTGGATCGAACTCACGCTCACCGACGCGCGCGATCGGGCTATCGCCCGGCGCGTGCTCGCGCCCCGCGACTATCTCGGCGAACGCGTCGAATTCGAGCGCGGCCTGGCCGCCGGCGCGGAACAGTCGCTGCGCCTGCTGCTCGACACCGCGAGCGTACAGCCCACCGGCTACCGACTCCTCCTCTACTACCCCTGATCGGAGATCAATGCGCATTCTCATCTGCGGCTCGATCGCATACGACAACATCATGGTGTTTCGCGGGCGGTTCAAGGAGCACATCCTTCCCGAACAGATCCATATCCTGAACGTCGCGTTCCTCGTGCCCGACCTGCGGCGCGAATTCGGCGGCTGCGCGGGAAACATTGGCTACAACCTCAAGATGCTCGGCGGCGATCCGCTCATCATGGCAACGATCGGCGACGATTCCGAATCGTACGTGGCCCGGCTCGATCGCCTGGGGCTCGCGCGCGATTTCGTACGCCGGGTGCCCGACACGCTCACGGCGCAGGCGTTCATCACGACCGACCTCGACGACAACCAGATCACCGCGTTCCACCCTGGCGCAATGAATCACTCGCATCTGAACCGCATCGCGCCCGGCCTGAAAGTGACGCTCGCCATCGTTGCGCCCGATGGCCGCGACGGCATGCTGCAGCACGCGCGCGAGCTCGTCGCCGCCGGCATTCCGTTCGTCTTCGATCCTGGCCAGGGGCTGCCGATGTTCTCCGGCGAGGAAGTGCTTGCGTTTCTCAAGGATGCGACCTACCTCGCAGTGAACGACTACGAAGGCAAGATGGTCGAGGAGAAAACCGGCCGGAGCCTCGCGGATCTCGCAAGCCTGGTGCGTGCGGTGATCGTGACGCGGGGAGGCGAAGGTTCGACAATCTTCGCGGAAGGCAAGCGGCACGACATTTCATGCGTGAAGGCCGCAGAGGTCGTCGATCCCACCGGCTGCGGAGACGCCTACCGCGCGGGGCTGCTCTACGGAATCGGGCAGGGTTGGGACTGGCAGAAAACCGGGCAGCTTGCCTCGCTCATGGGATCGCTCAAGATCGCGGCGCGCGGCGGGCAGAACCATCACGCAACGCGCGAGGAGATCGGCGCGCGTTATCGGGAGGCGTTCGGCGCGACGCTGTGGTGACTTGAACCACCTCG
>JBAVOG010000448.1:0-12355 GCA_049691875.1 Burkholderiales bacterium
GCGTCACCCCGTTCGTCTCCGACTTCATCAAGAACGTCGAGATCTGACGAGCGCCCCGCGCGCTCGGATTTCGCTGTGCCGTTTCCTGCGCGCGGGTGCGCCTGCGACGTAACTTACACCGCTGTCACCATGATGCGGTACTCGCCGGTGCTTGCGGGGTTGTAGTGTCGAACACGGGCGTAGTACTTGCCCGGCGCCAGTGACGCGCTGATGCGAGAGTTGGTGCCTGCGCCCCCATCATCGTCCTCCGCGACCAGCTTTGTCGGGCTGTCGGGCCCGAACAGCGACATGACGACGTCGGTGGAGCCCGTCGTTTCGATGATGTGAAGGCCCTGCTTCTTGACTTCGAATCGGTAGAGGTCCTCCTCGCCTCCGGATGAGATCGCTGCGGTCGTCGCGGCGCAGACTGCCAGGTCGACGGCGGACTCCTGCGGGGACTTGCGGCCCGGATACATCCTCTCGCTCATCACGAACTGCCGGTCCTGCTGCGAGAGCTCGTCGTTGCCGTGGGTCGCGCCCATGTTCCGCGTCCACGAATCCGGAAACTCGTAGAGCATTACGGAATCGGGGTCGAACTCCGTACCGAGGAGCTGATCGGCCCGGTACTTGTCGAGGACGTTGTGGCGGATCGTCGCTTCGTCCCAGTAGTTGGGGGGGCCCGAAAGGTCCGCGATCACCGCCGCTTCATTCCATTCGATCCCGCCGTCCGGATTCTGATGCTCGTGGCTGAGCCCGATCATGTGCCCGAATTCGTGCAGAATCACGCCCTGGTCCTGCCAGCCCAGATTCAAGGTGGCGGCGTGCAGCGGTATTCCCAGGTTGTCGGTGCCGACGTAAGACCAGGCGCCATCATTGGGATCGAAGGCGACGCGGATTTCCGCGCGTGGATCATCCGTGAATTCGAACGCCAGGTTCGCGAATTCGGTCCACGTGGGTGCGAATTGCTCCACCATGTTCTTCTGCGCCTGCGTGCCGCTCATGAATCGGATGCGGATGTTGCTGCCATTCACCCATTGCTTACCGATCAGGCTTATTGCACGTTCGCGGCCCGACCGCGTCGTGACGGTCCGTTGCGGCCTGCGCGTGTCGAGCGGAAGCAACCTGTCGAAACAGATGTTCTTTGCCTTTGCCTGGGTCTTTGCCATGCGAACTGCCTCCTTTCAGGCGTTATGCGCCAACGTCGATAGCGTAGCGGACATCATCGTGTCCGTCAGCCGTGGACTGCATCAAATCTACAAAGTTCGAATGTCGGGTGCGGCCGACATTACTCGTCGGCCGTGCTTGCGCGGTATGCGACGGGCAAGCAAAGTGGCCGTGGAACAGGCGCAATGAAGATTGCAGTGATGGGCGCAGGGGCGGTCGGCTGCTACTACGGCGGCATGCTGGCGCGCGCAGGCCACGCGGTGACCTTGATCGGACGGCCCACGCACGTCGAGGCGGTGCGTCAAAACGGCCTGCACATGGACACACAATCGTTCCAGGCGCACGTTCCCATGGCAGCCAGCACCGAGGCAAGCGCCGTACAGGATGCGAAAGTCGTGCTCTTCTGCGTCAAGTCCACGGATAGCGCAAGCGCCGCCGCGGAAATCGCGCCACACCTGCGTGACGATGCAGTGATCGTCAGTTTGCAGAATGGTGTCGACAATATCGATCGCCTGCAAGCGGTGCTGCGGCAGGAGATCTGCCCAGCGGTCGTCTATGTCGCCTCCGAAATGGCGGGACCGGGCCGAGTCAAGCACCATGGAAGAGGAGAGCTTGTCATCGGGAATACGGCGGGCAGTGACGAGCTCATCACGCTGTTCGCGGGCGCAGACGTGGCGGTACAGGTATCCGACAACGTGGCGGGTGCGCTATGGGAGAAGCTGATATTGAACTGCGCCTACAACGCCCTCTCGGCCATCGCCCAGTTGCCTTACGGTCGCCTCGTGCAAGGGGAGGGTGTCGAGGCCGTGATGCGCGACGTGGTGCAGGAATGCCTTGCCGTTGCGCAAGCAGAGCAAGTGGCCGTACTCGGCGACGTATGGGAGTCGGTGCAGCGGATCGCGCGAACGATGCCTACTCAGTCCTCCTCGACGGCCCAGGATCTGGCGCGCGGTAAAGGTACGGAGATCGATCACCTCAACGGCTATATCGTGCGCAGGGGGGAAGCGCTGGGAATTGAGACGCCCGTCAATCGCGTCCTGCATGCACTGGTCAAGTTGCTGGAGGATCGCCCTCGATGATTGCATTGTCCGCTGTCGCGAAATGACCCGAACATTCGGGCGGCGCGTTTTCCCGCACCGCATCAGACGGAAAATTTTACGAACTGCGCGCGTACGGGCCGCCCGCGGGTCGGCGCGTCCCAATTGGCAGATTTAAACTGTTCTGATACTTGCCCACTTCACCTCCGTCCCACCGCAATGGGACTACGCTAAAGACCGCATTTACAGCGAGGCGGGTCGGCGCGAGAATGCTTCGAGAGGTGGGCGTAGGACATAACCAACCGTCGAGGAGATACGGACAATGTGCAAATTGTGCGATGAGGGAAAGCCGCAGGACCATGCAAATTCGCCAAGCGGCTCGCGGCGCGATTTTCTGAAGGCGTCGACTGCGCTCGGGGCGGGCGCCGCGGGGCTCAATCTCTTCGCGACACGCTCTGCCGGAGCGCATGACAACGACCGCGACGACGACCGCCGCGATCGCGATGACGCGCCGAGAGATAGCGGGAAGCACCGGCGGCGCTACATCATCCGCGGCGGGGCCGTGATGTCGATGGACCCGAAAGTGGGTGATTTTCCGAAGGCAGACGTGCTGATCGAGGGCAAGAAGATCATTGCCGTCGGCCCGAATCTGCACGCGGGTGGCGCGGCGGAGATCGACGCGCGCGGGCGCATCGTGATGCCTGGGTTCATCGATACGCACCACCATCAGTTCGAGACGGTGCTGCGCAGCTTTCTCGCCGACGGGATACTGATCAACGACGGATCGAACACGCCGAGCGGGAACACCACTTACTTCGAATTTATTCTGCTCAAGTTTGCCCCTGTGTACCGTCCGCAGGACGTGTACATCAACGAGGTGTATGCGGGGTTGAGTCAGCTCGACGACGGCGTCACGACCGTGCACGACGTCTCGCAGATCCATCACTCGCCTCAGCACTCGGACGCCGCCGTCGAGGCGCTGTTCAACACCGGGCGACGTGCGGCCTTCGGCTATTTCGAGAGCGCAGGTGCCAACATTCTCGGTACCAATCCCGGCAACAAGTATCCAACCGATGCGCCCCGCCTCAAGAGCAAGTGGTTTTCATCGAACGACCAGCTCGTCCATATGATCATGGGCGGCGAGGTCTATCTTGGTGATGACACGACCGACAAATCCTGGACGATCGGGCGACAACTCGACCTCCAGATCGCGGCGCACATCCTTTCTCCGTTCGGTATCCGGCCGATATTCGATTCGCTCGCTGCTGGAACAGGTGGCAACGGCCACATCGGGATCGGAGCGGACAACCTGTTCATACACATGACGGGCATGGCCGACCCGGCCTGGGATAAGGTCAAAGAGGTCGGCGCACAGGTCTCTATCGCTTTCCCGATCGAGATGAACATGCGCCATGGCATCCCGCCGATCATCAAGATGCAGCAACTGGGGATCGAGCCATCGCTCAGTGTGGACGTCGAGTGCACTCTCACGGCGGATTTCTTCACCCAGATGCGCTCCACGATGAACATGCAGCGCATGGTCGTGAACCAGATGGTGCTGGAGCAGGGCGATTTCTATCCGCCCAACCAGTGGCCGACGCCGGCGCTGGATTTGCCGCCACTGCTGACAACTCGCGACGTGCTGCGCTATGGGACCATAAACGGCGCGAAGGCCCTGCGGCTCGACGGAAAGGTCGGTACGCTCACGCCCGGCAAGGAGGCCGACATCATCATCCTCGACGCAACCAAGATCAATGTCGCGCCGCTCAACAATGTTCCGGGGGCAGTCGTCTCGCTGATGGACCGCACCAACGTCGAGACCGTGATCGTGGCCGGCAAGATTCGCAAGTGGAAAGGGGAGCTTCTCGACGTCGATCTGCGCAAGCTGGGTCGGGAGCTGGAGAACTCGCGCGACTACGTCTTCGCCAAGGCAGGCATCACGCAGAATCTGTTCGGCAGCCAATAGAGAAATGCGAATCGTAGTAACAGCGCCGCGCGGGGCGCCGGCCTCGCGCGGTATTTCATTGCTCCGGAGGGAAGGACGGACGGGGGTAGTGGAAAAACAGGAGGGGTAAATGAAAAGATTGCTGACGGGATTGGCTTGCCTGCTGTTCATCGCCCTGGGGGGCGGTCCGGCATGGGCGGATAGCGATAGAGACAGGGATGACGCCAGCGACCGCGATGCGGCAAAGCTGTTCGTGACGCTGCCTGAGGGCGTGCGGTATCCCGAAGGCATCACGGCGAATCCGGCGAACGGCGACATCTTCGTCAGCACCTTCGATGCACCGTCGCCGACGAATCCCGATCCCCGCAACAAACTGCTGCGCTTCAACCGCCACGGGAAGCTGGAAGCGGTGCGCGATTTCGGCACCGATCCCCTGCTCGGGCTGGAATTCGATCGCGTCCACAACAAGGTCTACATCACCAACGTCGGTGATTTTTCCGGGACCGGATCCAGGATTCAGCGGATTGCAGCAAATTTCAACAGCTCGACGGTACCGGAGTTCGTCGCGGACATCCCGTCGATCGGCGCGCCGGATGATCGAATCGTCGGCAATCCCGACACAAGCGAAGACAAGATCCAGTTCGGCGACTTCGCTCGGGTCCCCAACGCGCTCGCGTTCGACCGGCATGGGAACCTGTACGTCTCCGATTCGTTTCAGGGTGCCATCTTCATGATCGAAAGCCCGCGCGCGTGTGGGACAGCCCCGAAACCGGCTTGCAAGATCCAGTCGCTGGTCCACGATCCGTTGCTCGCCACTGCGGGCTTCCCGCCGTTCGGCGCAAATGGGCTGGCGTTCGACACCGACGAATCAGTGCTCTTTGTCGCCAATACTGGGGATGACCGGATTCTGAAGGTGAACATGGCGTCCAAGAAGGTGTCGGAGTTCGCCCAAAGCATCAACGGCGCGGACGGCATCGCGTTCGACCGGCACGGCCTGCTGTGGGTGTGCGCCAATCAGAACGACGAGGTCGTCGCGTTGAATCAGAACGGTCGCGTGGTTCGCCGCATGGGCGATTTCCAGGGAATCCGCCGCGACGGTTCCCCCAGGGGGTTGCTGTTTCCCGCGAGCGTGGTGATCGTCGGCGACGAGCTGTTCGTCACCAATCTGGCGCTACCGTTGACGCCGACCGTCGGCGACGAGACCGAAGAAGGCGTGACTCGCTTCACGGTTTCGCGGATCAAGCTCCCGCACCACTGACCGGTACGGAGGAAAGCGCGCCACGCGGGGGATCGATACCAAGTCGATCGACCAGGAGCGCCTGCTCGAAAAGATTCACGCCGTGCCCGCCCGTCAGTGGTGGGCACGGCTCCAGGGCGCGATACGGCGCTCCAGCCATTTCAGGCCCGCGGTGAACGAGATGCCCAGGATCATCAACGTGATCACCGGCACGAAGGTCTTGTCCATCTCGAAATTGTTGGCATAGCGCGTGATCATGTATCCGAGACCCGTGATGGTGGTATAGAACTCCGCGATCACCATGCCGACCAACCCGCGACCGATGGCGAGCCGCACGCCGGCGGCGATGTAGGGCACCGCGAAGGGCAGCAGCACGTCCTGCCACGTCCGCCATTCGCTTGATCTGAACGAACGCGCCACTTCCAGTATGTTCGCATCGCATTCGCGCACGCCCTGATACGTATTGATCAGAATCGGGAACACCGCGAACAGAAACACGACGATGATCTTGGCCTTGAGATAGATGCCGAACCACAGCACCAGTATCGGCACCAGCGCCGCCAACGGCGTGGCGTAAATCGCGTTGACCGGAAGCTCGATTGCCCAGTCGAGCCAGCGCACCCGTGCCATCAGCACTGCCAGCGGAATGCCGACGAGCACGGCGGCGAGCAGGCCGTAGAACATCACTTCCAGGCTTTCCCCCAGATAGTGCGGCAGGTCGCCCGAGACGGTCAGGTCATAGAACGCGACCGCGATCTTGGACGGATAAGTAAAGAAGATCGGGTCGACATTCGGCCCGATGATCTCCCAGACGATCAGGATCAGGGCGAGGAAACCGTAGCGGAAGAGCGCCTTGCTCTCCAGCAGGACATGCGTCATTCGGGGCGCCGCCGTTGTCGGTGCGAGCTTGCGCTCAAGCGTGCCGCTGTGAACCCCGTCAGCGCTCATTGCCTGTGATTTCCTCGCGACGTTGTCACGCTTCGCTCGTCCTTGCGCAGGCGGACGCCGCCCGCAACCCGCGGCATCCGCCTGGCTCTTGCCGTCAAGCCTCGGTCAGAACGCCGCCGTCGAGCAGGGGGGGCCTTTCCATTCGCCCAGTTTCTTGATCGCATTCTCGGCGAAGGTCTTGTCGACGATCTGGTCGTAGCTGGGGGTCTTGCCCTTCTCGATGTTGCCGACCTTGGTCATCAGCTGGGCGGTGAAGTCGACGCGCTCGGGCGAGAGCCCGGTGTTGGCGTCCCAGATGCAGCTCTTCACCATGAAGTCATAGGTGTCCGCAACGATTTTCTCCGGATAACCGGTGTGCTTGACCATGATCGGCAGCACCCTGGCCCTGTCGGTGTACATGATCCGGGTTGCTTCGATCACGGAGGTGACGAAGGCTTGCAGCGCGGCTGGATCTTTCTTGATGGTTTCGTCCTTCACCGAGTAGAAGGTGTACATCTGCTTCGGTTGCAGCTCCCACATGCGCGCGATCGCGTGCAGGCTCGGCACCTTCTCCTTGGCGAGCATCTCCTGCTCGACGTGAAGGATCGCGGTGTCGATCTGGTCGGCCACCAGCGCCGGCACGTCCTCGGTCGCGATGCTGACGAAGTGGACGTCCTTGGGGTCGATCTTTGCGGCGCGCAACACGGTCTTGCTCAGGATATCGGCGAATCCACCAGGCTGCTGGATGCCGATGCGCTTGCCCTTGAGGTCCGCCATGGTCTTGATATTGTCGCGGACCACCATCGACGCCTCGAACTTGTACAGGGTTCCCAGGATCGCCTTGACCTTCGAGCCCTTGGAGATCGCGATCGAGGTGACCGTTCCGGGCGACTGGGCGATGTCGAGATTCCCCGACAGCATTGCGCGAAAGACCTTGACGCCGCCGTCGAGCGCGACGGTCTTCACCACGACGCCGTTCTTCTTGAAGAGTCCAAGGTCCTGGGCCACGATCACCGGAAAGTGCACGATGTTCGGCGGCGTGGTCGGCATGCCGACCGTCAGTGTGGTTTGCGCCTGGATTGCGGCCGGCAGTGCGAGTGCCCCGGCGCCGAGTGTCGCCAGTACTAGACAGGTCTTGCGCATAGCGATGATCCTCCTCGATTTTCTTTGTGGATCGGCTGTACCGCCGACGTTCCCACCCCGCGAGTGATTGTGCCGCATCCCCCTTGCAAAGACAACGAAACTTGCCCGTGACCGCATTTCCGGCGAGGGTCGCACCGCAGCATTCAGGCCACTACCGATTACGCTGGAGCCACGCTCCATCAGCGAGCAGAAGAACAGGGTGTTCCGCAGTGCGCGATCGCCCCGCACCCCTGCCGCTTGCCATTCGGGAGAGGCTGGCGCGACCCCAATCCGCTCGGCGCCTGAGCTCCCCACGTTGTGGATGGAGAACGAGCCAACGAAAACGGCCTGGCGCATCACGAGCCGTTGAGTTTGCTGGCTCCGCGAGTACGGCTCGAACCTGCACTCTGCGGGTTGGTTGTCGCAGGGACAAATTCATATCTTTGCCGTTTTGGTCCGTCATCGCTTGCCAGAATCCGCTGGAAGGCGCCGAAACTCGCACGTTTTTCGGAAGCTCTGACTGAGGCGGCATTTCGCGCCTGCTAGACTTTCCATCTTCATGGCGCGGGGAGCGCGTTGCAAGCGTGCGGCGGCGGATTCAGAAAGCGATATCGCGATTCCGGCTGGATAGTATCCGCGGCCAGATCCTCGCCTTCGCGATTCTTGCAGCGCTCATCCCGGCACTCATCATCTCGATCATTGCCTACGGGCAAAGCCGGCGCGCGCTCACGGAGAAAATCACGCACGAGCTGGTGACCACGGGGTCGCAAGCCGCGCGCGAATCCGACGTGTGGCTCAGGGAGCGTCTTTACGACCTGCGTGTGTTCGCCAGCTCGTCGGTGGTATCCGAAACTGCGGCCCGTCACGGGCAGCCGGAGCGTGTTGCGGAATACCTCAACTCGGTTCGAGCGCGTTTTGCCGACTACGAGGAACTGCAGGTCGTCGACGCAAAGGCGGGGCTGGTTGCGAGCAGTGCGCCTCGTCCGAAGCCACTGCGCCTGCCCGAGGGATGGGGAAGAACCTTCAAGTCGTCGCGAGGGTTGGTCGGTGAGCCATACTGGGATGAGAACGCGAAGAGAATCGTGGTCGTTCTTGGCGTGCCCGTCCTGCGTAGTAGCGGCGAGATTGCCGGCGCACTTGTTGCGCGGGTGAACTTCTCCGGTCTCAGCCGGGTCCTTCAGGCATTCGGTACCCGATCGACGGGACACGTGTATCTGACGACTGAGCGTGGCGCGCTGATCGTCGATTCGCGCGGCGGATCTGCCGACCGCGAGAGGATGAGCATGGCACCGGAGGCCGCAAATCGCTTGCTTTCCGCCAATGGCGGCATCGTCGAACACCGGGGATTCGACGGAGGGGAGGTTCTGGGGAGCGCACAGCGGCTGTCACAGGCGCCATGGTTTGCCGCGGCCGACATGCCATTGGGCGATGCTTATGCTCAGGCGATCCGGCTGCGAAACCTCGCATTCGCGGTCATCGGAGGCCTCCTGGTCGTGATAACCCTCGTCGCGTACTGGCTTGCGGCGCTCATCGCACGGCCTCTGGGTCGACTGACCAGCGCCGCGGCGAAGGTTTCCGCGGGGGACTTGTCCGTGGGACTGCCCGCGGCAGGAGGCGGCGAAGTGGGCTATCTCACCCAGGTGTTCAATACGATGGTCGAAAGCCTGCGCAAGAATCGTGAAGAGCTCGAGCGGATGTCGACGACCGACATGCTGACCGGACTGGGCAACCGGCGGCACCTGATGAATCTTCTACCGCAGGAGATCGAGCGCGCGAGGCGGGCCGCCAAGCCATTCTCGATCCTGATGCTGGACGTCGATCACTTCAAGAAATACAACGACAGACACGGCCATCAGGCCGGGGACGACGCGCTCGCGCGGGTCGGAATGGTCCTGCGCGATTCCATCCGTCCGTACGATTGCGCCGCACGCTATGGCGGAGAGGAGTTCCTGATAGTTCTCTCGGGAGCCTCGCTCGAACATGCGCGGGAATGCGCGGAGCGGATCAGGGAGCACGTCCGGTCGGAACAGTTCGCGGGTGGACCGGTGACGGTTTCGATCGGCATAGCGGCCTACCCCTTGCATGGCGAGACTGCGGATGCGGTCATCGGTCAGGCGGATGCCGCGCTGTACGAGGCCAAGCGTGGCGGCCGGGACCGGGTCATCTGCGCGCACATCGAGGTCAGGAAACGGGAAGTGGTGGCGCCCTAGGGGTTCTGGTCCTCGCGACGGCTGACGAGCGACCCGAATATCCACCCTTCGTTTCCGGCTGCGTTGGTGACCCTTATCCATTCCCCGACGTGTGAGAGGCCGGAAAGCGCACTGCCCGAGTGGGCAGAGTACGAAACCGCGAAACTCATGCCCGGTCCGGCTCGAACGTTTGCGTTCGACCGGGCACGCAGCTTCACGGGTGCCCCGAACGCTACTTCTCCCGGTCGAAGGTGATTGACCCCCGCGCCCGACCCACGCAGGCGCGCCGCCGCCTTGGCCTGATTTGCGAGATAAAGGGCACCGCCGAAATTCTTCTGCTGGAATTCCGCCGCGCTCTGCTGCATCAGCCAGGACGCCTGCTTCGATTCGGTCGCGTTCTGGCCGGAATTTCTGATTGATTTCAGCACCACATCCGCCTCCGCCATGGCGGAAGCAGCCTCTGCCCGAGTCGCGAGCGAGCGCAGTTTCCCCATGGTGCCGACAAGTTCCTTCAGGGCCTGTTCGAGCTGGGCGTTCAGGCGCTCGATTCGCGCATCACGCTCCATGAGCTGAATTTCGAGCTGTGTCACCTGCCGCTCGAGGTCCGGATCGCGAACAAGCTGCGTCCGAATCTCGACCGCCGGAGGCGGTTCCTCGTGCACAGGAGATGCGCATGCACAAAGTGACAGGGTCATGACAATCGCAAGCGTTCGGTACATGGCAATAGCCGATAACAGTTAACGGGGAACGAATGGCAGATACGAAAATCCACGCGCAACGTCTAGCCACTGTGGCCAGTACGGGCAGGATTTTCGAACCGCGCCGAACGGGGAGGAGCAATATCCAGGCCAAGGCGCAATTCAGTTAGCGCTCGGCGAAGAAATTCGCCTCACGCAACGTCCGGAACGGATCTGAGATCAGCGGTCGCGGGGGCGTATCGAAGCTGCGGGGCGCAATCGGCGCGTAGGCGTGAGCCGATCCATGCATGCCACGACGCCGCAGGCCTGGCGTGAGCGATGGATAACCCTCGCCATCGGTGGCAATGGAGCGCTCGTCCCGCCGGTCGACAGAGATTCTCTAATGAGCAATCGCGTAGGGTGTGAAGCTCCGGGGCCGCTCGTCCCTCACGGTGTTCGAGTCGGGCCGGCGGAAAAGCTTTCGCGTCCTTCCCGAAGGTAAGCTTCTGCCGCCTCGCGACCGAGCAGCCGGCCGGTCTTCATTCGCTTGCCCGCCACATGTGCGAACACGTTGGCAGCGAAATCCCGCAACGCCGCCACGGTCGCGTCGTCGACGGTCGCCGGCTCACCTACCGGCACGGCGAGCAGCTTGTGATCGATGGCGCCGTCCTCGATTTGCTCCAGCAGGGCCACCGGTTCGCATTCTAGCCACTCCCCGGATGACAGGCGGCGCGCGGTCACGACAAAGCAGTCGACCGCATCGCCGTCGCCGCTGACGGTGCCGATCACGAAGCCGTAGGGATATGGATAGGCCGCCGACACCTCGACCGTGTTCACGTGCCGAAACGTACGTTCGTCGTACGTGTTCTTGTCGCGTGATCCAGCCTCGTTCTCAATGAATACGCGCATGGTTTCCCTGGCCGCATCCCTAGGCTACCATCGCACGGACTCCCAGAGGAGGCGGCATGGCGGCGAAATTCACCCGGGACAGCATCGTTGCGCGCCTGCGCGCAGAGGTCGGCGCAGGCCGCCCGATCTACGATGCACTTTGTGGCACCGGCATCACCGCCAAGATGGCCGCCCGCGGCGGCGCTGACCTCGTCACCACCCATTGCCTCGCATATTTCCGTATGCAAGGCCTCAGCTCGATGGCCGGTTATCTGCCGATCTGCGACGCCAATGCGCTGACGCTCGAGCTGGGTGAGCGCGCGCTGATCAACGTGGTACGTGATTGCCCATTGATCGCCGGTCTGCTCTGTGTCGATCCCACGCGCGAGATGGGCCGTTTCCTGGAGAAAATCGCGGCAGCCGGCTATGACGGCGTGATGAACTGCCCGACGGTGGCGCTCATCGACGGAAACTTCCGCAGCACCTTGGAAGAGACCGGCATGAGCTTCGCGCGGGAGGTCGAAGTGCTGGGACAGGCGTCGCGGATGGGCCTCTTCACCAAGGCTTTCTGCACTTCGCCCGAGGATGCGCTCGCCATGGCACAAGCCGGCGTCGACAACATCATCGTCCATTTCGGCAACAGCTCGGGCGGAACCATCGGCTCGAAGACGGTGCTGAGCGAGGACGCCGCGCGCGCACGCGCGAACGCGGTGATCGACGCGTTGCTACCGAAATATTCCGACCGCATCGTCACCTGCCACGGTGGCGGGATCGAGACGCCGGCCGATTTCGAGCGGTTCCTGAAGTCGGAGCCGCGGTTGCACGGCTACGTCGGAGGCTCCTCGGCCGAACGCTTCCCGGTCGAGCACTCGGTGGTGGAGGCGACCCGGCAATTCAAGAGCATCAGGCTGCCGAAGGCGGACTAGGTGGAGCAGGTCCCGGTCGCGGTCCTTGCCACACTCGACAGCAAGCACGAGGCGGCGCGTTTCGTTTGCGACGCGCTGAAAGAGGCCGGCGCCGTGCCGTGGCTCGTCGACCTGTCGCTTCGCCCGCATCGCCATGAATTCGCCGATGTCAGAGGAGATGCGGTCGCGGAGGCGGCCGGCACCACGTGGGACACGCTCGCCAGGCTGTCGCGCGCCGAGGCCGCCGAGACCATGATTGTCGGCGGCACGCGGATCGTGCGGGAC
>JBAVOG010000449.1:0-5210 GCA_049691875.1 Burkholderiales bacterium
GAGCACGCGCGTCACGTGCTCCGGCGCGGCGGACGAACGCGCAGCAACCCGCGCCGAAACGGGATCCGCCGTGCCCTTCCCGGTTCCTTTGAAGAACGACCCGCTGAACGTGTAAAAGTTGTCGAGCGCGGCGGACAGTTCGTCGAACGTCACGCCGTGCGCGCGGCCGAGCGCCAGCGCCCGCTGAAGAAGATCGGCATGCAGGGCGGCATTGAAGAATGCCAGCGGAAACGGCGCGAGGTCGGTGCCCTTCAGATTCGGTCCCTCGTCGCTCACGAAGCGCCACACGTCGCCCCCCTCGCCCTCGGTCACGAGGAGCTCCTTCTGATGCCCGGTCAGCGTACGCGCCTCGACGCGCATCGTGACGTTGCCGGTACCGCCGGCGAGGACTTCGCTCGGCTGCGCGCCGCGCGCGGCTTGAAATGCCAGCGGATATCCCGAGGTTGCGATGGTTTCCACGTAATTGCTCATGCTGCTCCCGTAGCTTCGCGGCGCGGCCCTGCAGCGTGCCGCGTGAGTGCCGTATGATGCCACGCATTCGGAGGCATTCAAGATGAGCGGATTGCGCGCTGCGGTAGTCGGGATGGGCTGGTGGGGGAAGTACATCGTGCAGCGGCTTGCCGGAAGCGCCGTACTGCGCATCACCCACGCGGTCGATCATGACGAGAAGGCCGTCGCGGGGTTCGCCCGCGAGCACGGACTGATTCTGCGGAAGTCCATCGACGACGTGCTGGCCGATGCGGAAGTCGACGCGGTGCTCATCGTGACGCCGCACAGCACGCACGAGGCGCTGGTGATCGCCGCGGCGCGGGCCGGCAAGCAGGTTTTCTGCGAGAAGCCGCTCACGCTTACCACCGCGAGCGCCGAGCGAATGCTTGCCGCATGCGACAAGGCCGGCATCGTGCTGGGCATCGGGCACGAGCGCCGCTTCGAACCCGCGATGGAGGAGATCGCCCGTCTGTTCGCGGCCGGAACCCTCGGTCAGGTCCTGCACATGGAAGCGAACTTCAGCCACGACCTCTTCGCGCACGTCGATAAGGCGAACTGGCGGGTCGGGGCCAAGGATGCGCCCGCCGCCGGTATGACAGCGCTGGGCGTGCATCTCACGGACCTCTTCGTCTCGTTTGCCGGGCGACCGAAGACGGTGCGGGCGCGTACCGCCCGCGTACTCCCGGACGCGACCGGACAGGATCACCTCTCGATCTGGCTCGATTTCGCGTCGGGTACGACGGCGTCGATCTCGTCGCTCGCCGCGACCCCGTTCTACGGTCGGCTCACGGTCTTCGGCTCGCAGGGCTGGGCCGAAGCGCGCGAGGGCGCCAACGTCGACAAAGAGCTGCCGAGCGAGTTCGTGGTGAGCGACGCGTCGGGCAAGCGCACTTCGCGAACTTTCCCGGCCGCGCAGACCGTGCGCGCGAACCTCGAGACGTGGGCGAATGCGGTCGCGGGCAAAGCGGCGTATCGGTACACTCGCGAGCAGCTGCTGGACAACGTTCGCATCCTCGACGCGGTGGCGCGCTCCTCAAACGAGGGCGGAACGCTCATCGCCCTTTGAGCAGTCGCCGAGCGGGCCCCCGGCACCATGACTCTGGCGATGTTCGCGACCTGCCCGCGCGGGCTCGAGGCGGTGCTTGCAAGCGAGCTCGAGGCCTGCGCGGCCCGCGAGACGCACGCCGTCGGAGGCGGCGTGCACTTCGCCGGCGATCAGGCCGTCTGCTATCGGGCCAACCTGGAGAGCCGCATTGCCTCGCGCATCCTGCTGCGCGTCGCGCAGGCACCCTATCGCAACGAGCGGGACGTGTACCACACGGCGCACGCAGTCCGGTGGCCGGAGCGGTTCGATGTCGGCTGCGCAATCCGTGTGGACGTCAGCGCGATCCGCAGCCCGCTCCGGAGCCTCGACTTCGTGACGCTGCGCATCAAGGACGCGGTGTGCGATCGCTTTCGGGCCGATACCGGCAGCCGGCCGGACGTGGACACGCGCGCACCGGATGTCCGCATTCACGCCTTTCTCGACGAGCGTACCGTGACGCTGTACCTCGACACCTCGGGCGATCCGCTCTGGAAGCGCGGCCTGCGTGGCGCGACCGGCGAGGCACCGCTACGCGAAAATCTCGCTGCGGGACTGATCGCGCTCTCCGGCTGGCGCCCGGACGAGCCGCTCTTCGATCCGATGTGCGGGAGCGGCACGATCCTCGCCGAAGCGGCGCAGATCGCGCTGGGCATCGCGCCCGGGAGCTGGCGCGCCTTCGCGTTCGAGCGGTTGCATGATTTCGATGCGGACCTGTGGCGCGATCTCCGCGCAGCGGCCGGCGACCGCGCGATCAGCACGCGGAAGCCGGCCATTTTCGGTGCGGATCGCGATGCGAGCATTCTCGACAGTGCGCAGTCCGCGCTCGAGCAGACCGGACTGTCCGGAGCCGTTTCGCTGCAGCGCGCGGACGTGCTGCGAGTCGATGCTCCCGCGCCGGGCGGCGTGCTGGTGACGAATCCGCCGTACGGCGTGCGCGTCGGCGAGGATGCAGAGCTCGCGGCGTTCTACCCGCAGCTCGGCGACGCACTGAAAGCGCGCTTTGCCGGCTGGCGCTGCTACATCCTCACCGCAGACCTGCGACTCGCGAAGTTGATCGGACTGAAGGCGTCGAAGCGCACGCCGCTTTTCAACGGGCCGCTCGAGTGCCGGCTGTTCGAGTTCAAGATCGTGGCGGGATCGATGCGGCGGCAAACCGAATGATGATTTCTGTTCTCCCCTCCTCTTCGAGGGTGAGGCGGGGTTTCGAAGAACGAGCCTGCGCACGTTCGCGCCGCCGAACGCCCGAAGCCTCCGTCCTTCGGACCGGGCGGGGTGGCCGCAAAGCGGCCGGGGTGGTGCCGCGTTCCAATCAGTACTGAACCACCCCGCCGGCTTCGCCGGCACCCCTCCTTGAGAAGGAGCGGAAAATGAAAGCAAGTCGCTCCCGGCATCGCGGTTTGACTTGCATTCATTTGGCAGTACCATCACTTCGCAAAGCCCGATGAATTCCCTGAGGAGGAGAATTTCATGTCAGAGAGCATGACGCACTGCCGTAGTCCGCGCGCGCTCACGGCGATCGCGTTGGCCGCGCTGATCGGCGTGGGCGTTCCCGCGACCACCGTCGCGCAGACCGTGGAGCTGAAGCTCGCGCACTTCGTCGTTCCCCAGCATCCGTACTCGAAGTACCTCCAGGAATGGGCCGACCTGGTTGCGAAGAAGTCCGGCGGCAAGCTTAAGATCGCGATCTTCCCCAACGGCCAGATGGGCCCCGCGCCGCGGATGTATGACCTCGCCCGTACCGGGCAGGCGGACATCAGCTGGTTCGTGCACGGATTCACTCCGGGCCGCTTTCCACTCACCGACATCTCCAACATGCCCTACCTCTTCGGCAGCGGAGAGATCGGCTCCAAGGTGCTGAACGAGCCCGAGATCCGCGCCATCCTCGACAAGGAGCACCAGGGCGTGCACGTGCTGCAGCTCTACACCCACCAGCCCGGCAACGTGAACATGGCCTCCAAACCGATTCACACGGTCGAGGACCTTAAGGGGCAGCGAATCCGTTTCGCCTCATCGGTCGTGCGCGAGTTCATCGCCCAGCTCGGCGGAACGCCGGTCGGGATTCCCTCGCCCGAGATCGTGGAGAACATGCAGAAGGGCACGCTCGACGGCGCGTTCATCGACTACGGCGGCGCAGGGATCGCGTTCCGCATGGGCCCGGTCACGAAGTACACGACCGAGCTGTACGCGTACGTGGTGAGCTTCGGCACCGTCATCAACCAGCGCTCCTGGGACGCACTGGGTCCGGCCTCTCAGAAGCTCCTGACCGACGCCCTGGAGGAACTGGGTGGCGGGGCGGAGGCCGGCCGGCGCTTCGACAGCATCGACACCCCGGGCAAGAACGCCATGATCAAGGCGGGCACGCAGATCATCACCCTCACGCCCGAGCAGGATGCAAAGTTCCGCGCAGCAGGCGCCGCGGTCACCGAGCGCGTCCTTGCCGAGCTGGAAGGCAAGGGTCTGCCTGCCAGGAAAGTCTACAAGCTGATGCAGGAAGGCGCGGCGAAGGCCGCGAAGACGTCCAAGTCCTTCTGGAAGTAGCCGCGTGCCGGGCGATCGAGCCGATCGATTGCGCGCACGCCTCGAGATGGCTGCCCGGCCGTTCGGCTGGGTGGCTGTCGCGGCGCTTCTGTTCATGATGCTGCTCACGACGGTTGCCGTGCTCGCGCGCGCCCTGTTCAAGATCGAGGTGTTCGGCGTCGTCGACATGATGGAGATGGCGCTCGCGGTGTGCATCTTCGTCGCGCTGCCCGGCGTGTTCCTGCGCGACGAGCACATCACCGTCGGCCTGGTCGATTCGCTTCGCTCGGAGCGCCTCACGTTTGCGTTGCGTCTGATCGGCCTCGCCCTCTCGCTCGGCTTCGTGGTGGTGACGCTCGTCGAGATCGTGCCCCCCGCACTCGACAAGTACCGCTACGGGGAGGGCACGATGACGCTGCAGCTGCCGCGCTGGTGGCAAGCGATACCAATCGCGGTGGGCTATGCGTGCTCCGCGGTCGCCATCATTGCAGTCATCTGGCGGCTGGTGCGCGGCGGCCCTGCCCGCGCGCTCGAGCTGCCTAGCCAAGACGCGAGCTGAAGCTCGATGTCCGGTCAACTCATCGGCCTCGCCGGGCTGGCGGCACTCATCGGCCTCGTTCTCGCGCGGATACCGTGCGCAGTGGCGCTCGGTCTGGTCGGCTTCGTCGGCTACGCCGCCGTGGACGGATGGCGACGCGCGCTGATCGCCGTCGGCAGCGTTCCGTATGAAATGGCGGAGAAGTACACCCTCACCGTCGTGCCGCTTTTCGTGCTCATGGGCGCGGTCGCCGTGCGCGCGGGCATGGCGCGCGAGCTCTATCAGGCGGCGAACTCGCTGTTCAGCGGGCTG
The DNA here is from genome assembly GCA_049691875.1 of Burkholderiales bacterium. Taxonomy (GTDB): domain Bacteria; phylum Pseudomonadota; class Gammaproteobacteria; order Burkholderiales; family SG8-39; genus JAABRB01. The sequence continues at coordinate 4,941 of JBAVOG010000449.1, forward strand.
CGCGGTGCGCTGGCGATGGGCACCATCGGCGGGTGCGCGGGCTTCGGCGCAATCTGCGGCTCCTCGCTGGCCACCACGGCGACGTTCGCGCGCGTCGCCGTGCCGGAGATGCAGCGTCACGGCTACGATCTGCGACTCGCGACCGGAGTCGTCGCGTCGGGCGGCACGCTCGGCATCCTCATCCCACCCTCGATCATCCTGATCGTCTATGCGCTGTTCTCCGAGCGCAGCGTGCCGGAGATGTACGCCGCGGCGCTGTTTCCGGGCATC
>JBAVOG010000450.1:0-2304 GCA_049691875.1 Burkholderiales bacterium
GGCTACAAGCAATGAGCGGTGCAGCGCCACAGAGCAGGCCGCGAATTTGCGTCGCTGGCGCCGGCGCGGTCGGCGGGCTGTTCGCGGCAAGGCTTGCCGCCGCCGGAGAAACCGTCAGCGTCCTCGCGCGCGGCGCGCATCTGCAAGTGATTCGCACCGAAGGCCTGACGCTGGAGGAAGGCGACGCGCGCATCGTCGCGAAAATCGCAGCATCCGATGACGCCGCCTCGCTCGGCGAGCAGGACATCCTGATCGTTGCACTCAAGGCGCACTCGCTGCGCGAAAGCGCCGCAGCGCTCGCGCCCCTCGTCGGTCCAGGCACCGTGATCGTCCCGGCGATGAACGGCGTGCCGTGGTGGTTCTTTCACGGATTCGGGGGCAAGCTGGCGGGCACGCGGCTCGATGCGGTGGATCCGGAGGGCGCAATTTCACGTGCGCTGCCGCCGGAGCAGGTTCTGGGCGCGGTCGTGCACCTGTCCTCGACAATGCCTGCACCCGGGGTGGTCCGACGCGGCAAAGGCAACCTGCTGCTGGTCGGGGATCTATCGGGCGCAGAGTCGCCACGCCTGCAAAAGGTCCTCGCGCTGCTCAAGATAGGCGGCATCGACGCCCGCGCGACGCGCGAAATCCAGCGGGAGGTGTGGCTGAAGCTGTGGGGCAACATGAACATGAACCCCATCAGCGCGCTCACCGGCTCCACCGCGGACGTGATGCTGGACGACCCGCTGACGCTCGCGCTCGTCCGCGCGATGATGAACGAGGCGTCCGCGATCGGCGCGGCGCTCGGCATCGACATGGGCATGAGCGCGGACGCGCGGATCGCCGTCACGCGCGAGCTCGGCACGTTCAAGACCTCGATGCTGCAGGATTTCGAGGCGGGCCGCACGCCGGAGATCGACGCGATCCTTGCCGCGCCGTGCGAGATCGGCGACCGGCTCGGCATTCCGATGCCGTGGTCCAATACGGTGCTCGGTCTCGTGCGGCAGCGCGCGATGAATTCCGGGCTGCATGCGTACACGGACTCCGGCGCCGTCGGGATCAAACGTCGAGAAAGGGGAACTTGATCATGAAGAAGAAGTTGTTGGCAGTCGCGGTCACCGGCGTGCTCGTCGCTCCCGCTGCGTTCGCGCAGTCGAGCAACGTGCAGCTGTACGGCCGGATCAACGGTGGCTTGGACTATTACAAGGCCCCGGGCGCAACGATCGGCGGCGTGAATCCGGCGACGGATTCCAGCCGTGAGGGCCGCTTCCGCGTGTTCGACAATAGCTCGCGGGTCGGCGTGCGCGGGACGGAAGATCTCGGCAACGGTCTGAAGGCGATCTTCCAGATCGAGACCGGCGTCAACGTCGACAGCGGCACCAACACGGGTCAGGGCGGCCAGGCGAACACGTCGACCGGCTTCTGGGGGACGCGTGACACCTGGGGCGGCCTGCAGGCCGGCTGGGGTCGCGTCACCTACGGTCGTCAGTCGATGTACTGGGTGAACGGCGTGAACGCCCAGTTCTCCGCCAACTACATCAACGCGGAGATTCCGTGGACGAATGGAACCCAGCTGGGTCGGGTGAGCGACGGCGGAATCGTGGCGGCGCGCGTGAGCAACACGATCCAGTACACGTCGCCGACCTGGGCCGGCAACAACTTCACGCTGAGCTGGTCGCCGAATGCCCAGGAAGCCGTGCAAGGCAAGGGCTCCGGCATCGAACCAGACGGCCAGATCTGGGGAGCGACCTGGCGCGGCACGTTCGGGCCGGTCTATGGCCAGCTCGACTACGCCAACGTCAAGAACAACGCGCTCGGTGCGACCGCGGCCGGCAATCCGACTCCGGGCTTGACATTCCAGCAGAAGGGTCAGCTGTACAAGGCAGGCGTGAGCTGGGGCTATCTGCCTGGCGCGCGGGTCGGCCTGATCTGGGTGCGCACGTCGCAGAACCTGGCGACCGGCCTGCTTGCCGGCCAGACGGTGCGGAAGGACGGCTGGACGCTGAACTGGGAGCAGACCTTCGGCAACATTCAGGCGCTGGCCCAATACGGCTGGACCGGCGACATCAAGAACTGCGCGGCAGTCGACGCGGTGACTTGCAGCAACACATCCGCGAAGGGCTTCATGCTGGGCGGTCGCTACCTGCTCTCGAAGCGTACCTGGCTGTATCTCTCGTACAACCAGGTCACCAACGAGTCGAACGACTTCATCGACTACACCGGTGGGGCGATCACTTCGGTCAACGGTGCCCCCACGCCCTACGGTGCGGATCCTCGCGTGCTTGCACTGGGCTTTCACCACAATTTCTAGGAACGGCAAGGAAA
>JBAVOG010000451.1:0-1693 GCA_049691875.1 Burkholderiales bacterium
CGCCCGCGCCGGCCATCGCGTAGGCGACGCCGTCCGCGTACTCGTGGCGCACGGTCGCAGCCGCCTCGCGTTCGAGGTAACTGCGCTCGTCGAGCCATTGTCTTTGCGGGCTTCCCATCGGACCAAACTCTCGCGCGGCTAGCCTAGCACGGAACCCCGTAAGGCTGAGCGGTCACCGGGCGCGCGAGCGGTATTGTTCCCAGGTCTCGGTGAGCTGAGATCGGGCCCGCGATCTCGCTTCTCAGTATTCCGGCACGCGCCGACTTTCTGTCCAACTCAGCGACGATGCTCTCATCCCGTCGAGCACGGAGTTGGACCCGGTCAATCGTTCACTCAGGGATCGTTCCTGGTCAGCTTTCGATGATCTCATCGAGCCCTTCCACGACTTGCGAGGTCTCCTCCGGCGATGCCCGGCCGAGTCTTTCGCCGATTCGCTCCACGGCAAGCGTGCGGATCTGGCTGATCTTGACCCATGAGCGCTTCTTCAGCTTTGCCGCCTTGAGCTCGAGTGTGAGCGGAAATCCGGCGCGCTGAGGCTGGCTCGTCAATGCCACCGCGATGACGGTGCCGGATCGCTCGTTGAATACGTCGTGGCTGAGGATCAACACCGGTCGCATGCCCGACTGCTCGCGACCGCGAGCCGGGTTGAGATCGGCCCAGCGAATCTCGCCTCTCAGTATTCGGGCCAAGCGTCGAGTTCCAGCCCCAGTCCTTCTTCAGCGAGTGCCTTCTCGAACCTGGGGTCGAGCTTTGCGCACTCGGATGCCAGCCGGCTGCGCTCGATCCGCGCGAGCTTCTCCGCCACGGCGGACTGGATCGCCCTGCTGCGGTTGGGAAAGATTCCTTTTGCCACCAACCCGTCCACGCGCTCCAGCGTTTCGCTGTCGATGGTGATGGCGACCTTGATGCTACTCATGTTTCACCTCCAAGGTATGACAAATTATCATACCTCGCGCGGCCACGTAAGCGCGCCTCTAGGCGGCTTTGACTCATTGAGGATCAGCGCCGCGCGTAGTTTGTCTCGATCCAGTTCCGATATTCGCCCGACTGTACGGCCCCGACCCAGGCGGAGTTGTCCAGGTACCAGCGGACGGTCTTGGCGAGCCCGGTATCGAAGGTCTCGGTCGGCGACCATCCGAGCTCGGTGCGGATCTTCGTGGCGTCGATCGCGTAGCGGCGATCATGACCCGGCCGGTCTTTGACGAAGGTGATGAGATCGGCGTACGAGCCGCCAGAGCGCGGCTGCAGCGCGTCGAGGGTTGCGCACAGTGTCTTCACGACATCGAGATTGCGCTGCTCGCTGTCGCCGCCGATGTTGTACACCTCGCCCGGCCGGCCACGCGCGAGCACTTCGCGGATCGCGCTGCAGTGATCGCCGACGTAGAGCCAGTCGCGTACGTTCTGCCCGTCCCCGTAGACGGGGAGCGGCTTGCCGGCAAGGGCGTTCACGATGATCAGCGGGATCAGTTTTTCGGGGAACTGATACGGCCCGTAGTTGTTCGAGCAGTTCGTGATGAGAGTCGGCAGTCCATAGGTGTGGTGGTAGGCGCGCACGAGGTGATCCGAGCCCGCCTTCGATGCGGAGTAGGGGCTGTTTGGCGCGTAGGCCGTCGTCTCGGAGAACGCCGGATCCTGCGGCCCGAGCGACCCGTAGACCTCGTCGGTCGAGACATGCAGGAACCGGAATGCCTCT
>JBAVOG010000452.1:0-3918 GCA_049691875.1 Burkholderiales bacterium
CGTCGAGGAGCCGAAAGTGAGCACCGCGATCTCGCCGTCGCCTTCGATGTCCGCCCAGTGCCCACCGTAGTCATAGCCCGCGAGCTTGCGCTCCCGCTTGGCGAGTTGCCGGGCGTGGTCGCCGGACTGGCTGGAAGGTGTGCCGCGCTCGTTGTGCTCGAGGCCGTCCGCCGTGTAGGCGACACCGGGCGTGCCGGGAATCGCCATCGGCGAGAGGCCGGTCTCGGTGACGGCGTAGCGCTTGTAGTCTTCGGTATTGGCCGTAGCCGTGACACGGTTGCCGACGAACGCGACGTCGGCGGGACGATCCACCACCGCACGCGTCTGGCCGAAGTACTGGTCGGAGAGCACCAGCGCCGGCGTCTGCATCGCTTCGGCGAGATGCACGGCCCACTGGGTCGTGACGACGCAATCGGCGATCGAGTTCGGCGCGACGACGACACGGGGCGCGTCGCCGTGCAGTCCATAGACCGCCATCGAGAGGTCGCTTTGCTCGCTTTTCGCGGGAATGCCGGTCGAGGGGCCCCCGCGCATGACGTCGACCACGACGATCGGAACCTCGGATGCGACGGCGAGGCCGATGGCCTCCGTCATGAGCGCAAGGCCGGGTCCGGCGGTCGCGGTGATGGACGGCACTCCACCGTATGATGCACCGATGATCATGTTCACCGACGCGAGCTCGTCTTCGGCCTGAACCAGAACCCCGCCGACTTCGACGAGGGCCGGGGCGAGATACTCGAGCATCTCGGTCGCCGGCGTGATCGGATAGGCGGCGCAGAATCGCACTCCGCCACGAATGGCGCCGAAGCCGGCAGCCTGGTTGCCACTCACGAGCCATCGCGAGGTCGATGTCGCGGCAGGCGGAGCCAATGTGTAGTCGCCGCCGATATCCACGGCGGCCAGGTAACCCGCATCGACGGCTGCCAGACTCGCGTTGAGCGTGTCGGCGCGCTTGCGCAACGATTGCTCGACGACTTTGACAACCTCGTTCTTCGGCAATCCGATGAGGCCGGCGGCAATGCCGAGCGCCACCATGTTCGGCCAGCTGCCCGGAATGGACCTGGCCGTCGCTTTCATCGGCGCGCGAGCCTGCCGCGCCGGTGACTGGACGTATATCTCGGGCACCTCGCCCTGGTCGGGATCGCCGATGACCAGGCTCGCGCCGTCGAGTGGGAGCTCGTCCGCGAAGCGGTTGACGTTCTGCCAGTCGATTGCCAGCAGAATGTCGAAACGGTCGTCCAGCCCGTCGACCGGGTGCGTGGCGATTCGCATCAGCGCGGCCGCTTCGCCGCCGCGGATCTGCGGCCCGCTCGTGCGCACCATGAGACCGTACCACCCGGCCTTGGCCGCCGCCTCGAGCAGCATGTTGCCTGCAGTCATGACGCCCGCGCCGCCGCTTCCGGCGATGGCGACCGTGACGCTCGCCCGGGCTCTACCCTCTGCCATGTGACCTCCTCGTGCTGACGGCGTGGTGTTCGATGCCTTGACTACAATTACGTATTCTGGTACTGTAATACTAAATTAGGGCCGTTCGATAGTCAAGCGGCACAGACGCATCCGGAAAAGCGCCGCGCGGTTCTCGTTCCCTGACCCACACGCATTGGAGAGATCCCATGTCCGCACGTGAATTCAAGAACCACGACCTGTTCGAGGATTTTTCGAAGCCCGGCGTGCGCTTCGAGAAACGCCCCGCGAAGACTCCCGACGGGAAGGTGGTGCCAGGCCTCTACAACGCATGGATCTGGCTCGACAACCCGACCCAGTACAACTCGTACACCACCGAGATGGCCAAGGGCGTCATTCTCGCGTTCCGCGCGGCGTCGAATTCGCGGGACGTGAACAGCGTCGTCTTCACCGCCGTCGGCGACAAGGCATTCTGCACCGGCGGCAACACGAAGGAATACGCCGAGTACTACGCAGGCCATCCGCAGGAGTACCGGCAGTACATGCGGATCTTCAACGACATGGTGAGCGCGATTCTCGCATGCGACAAGCCCGTGATCTGCCGCGTGAACGGCATGCGGGTCGGAGGCGGCCAGGAGATCGGGCTCGCCTGCGATTTCTCGATCGCGCAGGATCTCGCGCGCTTCGGCCAGGCCGGGCCCAAGCACGGTTCGGCGCCGATCGGCGGCGCCACCGATTTTCTCCCGCCCGTCATGGGTGCCGATCGCGCCATGTGGGCGTGCGTGATGTGCGAGCCGTTCTCGGCGCACCGGGCCCATCACTGGGGAATGCTCGCCGACATCGTTCCGGCCCTGAAGGTCGACGGCAAGTTCGTGGCCAATCCGCTCGTCGAGACGCAGAAGTTCACCGACGAGTACGGCCGCGTGATCTACGGCGAGTTCAAGACCGGGGCCACCGCCAAGGAAGGGAAGGCGATGCTGGCGAAGGGCACGGTCGACCTGTCGCTTCTGGACGAAAGAGTCGAGGAGTACTGCGCGAAGCTCCTGCTCACGTTCCCGGACTGCACGCTCAAGACGATCGAGGAGCTGCGCAAGCCGAAGCTCGAGGCGTGGAACCGCAACAAGGAGAATCATCGCGCCTGGCTCGCGCTCAACATGGTGACCGAGGCACGCTCCGGATTCACCGCATTCAACGAAGGGACCAAGGAAGACCGCGAGGTCGACTTCGTGCTGCTGCGCCAGAAGCTCGCACAGGGCCAGAGCTGGGTCGGCTCGCTGCACGACGAGATCCAGCCGAAGGCGAAGGCGCAAACGAAATGAGCGAATCGCCCCTCAGGGTCTGGCTCGACCGCGACGGCGCCCTGCTCCGCCTGCGGCTGAACCGGCCCAAGGCCAATGTGCTCGATGCCGCAATGATCGCGGCCGTCGCGCATGCACTGGCCGGGCACGGCAAGCCCGGCGCGATCCGCGCGGCGCTCGTCGATGCAGAAGGCCCGCATTTCAGCTTCGGCGCGAGCGTCGCGGAGCATCTGCCGGACCAGTGCGCAGACATGCTCAAGGCTCTGCACACCCTGCTCGTCGCGATGCTCGAGTGGCCGCGTCCGATTCTCGTGGCCGTGCGCGGCCAGTGCCTGGGCGGCGGACTGGAATTCGCGCTTGCGGGCAGCCTGATCTTCGCGGCGCCCGACGCCAAGCTCGGCCAGCCCGAGATGACCCTCGGCGTGTTCGCGCCGGCCGCGTCGTGTCTGCTGCCGTTTCGCGTCAACCAGGCGGACGCCGAGGATCTGCTGCTCTCCGGCCGTTCCGTGAGCGCAGAAGAAGCGAACCGCATGGGCATCGTGTCGGTCGTGGCGCCGGATCCGGAGGCGGCCGCGCTCGAGTATTTCGACAAGCACCTGGCGGGAAAGAGCGCGGCTTCGCTCGGCTTCGCGGTGCGCGCGGCCCGGGAAGGAATGCTTCCGGAGGCCAAGCGGCGCATTGCCGAAGTAGAGCGGCTGTATCTGGAAGGGTTGATGGCGACGCACGACGCAACCGAGGGCCTGCAGGCCTTCCTCGAAAAGCGGGCGCCGAAGTGGACACACCAGTGACCGGGACTGGCCGCGCCCGGGATACGCGGGCGGCCCGATGAGGAGGCAACGACCATGGCATTGAACGAGATCGTCAAGCGCTGCGAGGCGCTGTTCGAGGACCTGCATTTCAAGACGGTCCGCGACTGGAAGGCCGCCCAGCCCGGCCGCAAGGCGATCGGCTACATGCCGATCTACGTGCCGCGCGAGATCATCCACGCCGCGGGGATGCTGCCCGTCGGCATCTTCGGCGGCGGCGACCAGATCGAGGTCATCCAGGGCGACGCCTACTACCAGAGCTACATCTGCCGTATTCCGCGCTCGACCATCGAGCTCGGCGTCACGGGCCGGATCGATTGCCTGGACGGCATGCTCTTCCCGTCGATCTGCGACGTCATCCGCAACCTGTCCGGCATGTGGCAGATCATGTTCAAGGACAAGTACGTCCG
>JBAVOG010000453.1:0-2901 GCA_049691875.1 Burkholderiales bacterium
CAACCCTCCAGGCGGGCGAGACTCACGCCACGGCCAAGAGCGTGCTCGGCACGATGGTCCGCAACATCGCGGTGGCCGAGGAGACGCGCAACCTGCTTTGCCAGGACACGGGCATCCCGATCTACAACGTCGTCATCGGCCGCGACGTCACGGTCGACGGAGCCGGCCTGAAGGACGCGATCCGCCGCGGGTGCGAGCGGGCGACGCGCGAGCATCCGCTGCGCTCCTCGGTCGTGCATCCGATCTCGCGCACGAATGCGCACACGTCGACGGGACGGGAAGTGCCGGTCATTCACTTCGATTTCTCAGATGCACCGGAGCGCCTCGAAATCGAGATGATTCCCAAGGGCTCCGGATCCGAGAACAACTCCTGGCTGCGTATGGCGATTCCCGCGGAGGGTGTCGATGCGATCAGAACCTTCGTCGTGGATTGCGTGCTCGATGCCGGCGGAAAAACATGTCCCCCGACCATCGTTGGTGTCGGCGTCGGGGGAACGGCCGACCTCTGCGTGCACCTCGCGAAGCGTGCTGCGACCCGGCCGCTCGGGACGCATTGCGACGATCCCGAAGGGGCGGAACTCGAGGACGCACTGTCCGCAGCGGTGAATCGTCTGGGCGTGGGACCGCAGGGCCTCGGAGGCGATTCGACCGCATTTGCGGTGCACGTCGAGCTCGCCGCCACGCACATCACCATGAACCCGGTCGCGGTGAACATGCAATGCCATTCCGCGCGGCGCGCCCGCGCGACTTTCACGCCGTCCGGCGTGGCGTACGGATTCTGATCGTGAACTAAACGGGAAAAGCGCGATGGGACACCACCGGTTCACGACGCCGATCACCGAGGAGCAGGTCCGCGCGTTGCGGGTGAACGATACCGTGACGCTCGACGGGGCGCTGTTCGGGATTCGCGACGCAACGCAGATTCACATGTTCGACCGTGGCCGCACGACGCGCTTCGACCTGCGCGGCCATGCCGTGATCCACACTGCACCCAACGTGCGCAAGGTACTGCCTTCGCCCGAGCACCCGGCCGGCTATGCGCCTGTGTGCGTCGGTACGACGACTTCGATTCGCATGGAGCGCTTCACCCGGCCGCTGATGAGCGCAAACGGCGTGCGCCTGATTATCGGCAAGGGCGGTCTCGGCGAGGCCTCGAGCGCCGCGTTCGGCGAGCTCGGGGGGGCATACCTCGCCATCATCGGTGGCACCGCCGCGCTGGAGACCACCTGGGTCGAGGCGATCGAGGACGTCGACCTGGACGACCTCAATCCCGAATCGCTGTGGCGCTTCCGGGTGCGCGGATTCGGGCCGCTGCTGGTCGCGATGGACGCGTGGGGTGCCAGCCTCTATTCCCAGGTCGATACGGCAGCCCGGCATGCCCGGGCCGACGTCCTGGCGAGCCTCGGCGTCATGTCCGAACGTGCGCAGCACCGCGACTGACATCCTGATTCTCGGCTCGGGCGGCGCGGGGCTCTTTGCCGCGCTCCACGCGCATCAGGGTGCACCCGATCTCGACATAACGGTCGCGGTGAAGGGGCTGCTCGGAAAGTGCGGTTGCACCCGCATGGTCCAGGGGGGCTACAACGTCGCGATCGCTCCCGGCGATTCGGTCGAGCGGCATTTCATGGACACCATCGAGGGTGGCGCATGGCTGCCGGACCAGGAGCTTGCGTGGAAGCTCGTCACACTGGCGGTCGAGCGGGTGCGGGAGCTCGAGAACGAGCTCGGATGCTTCTTCGACCGCAGTCCCGACGGCACCGTCCACCAGAAGGCCTTCGCCGGACAGACTTTCGACCGCACGGTGCACAAGGGCGATCTCACCGGCATCGAGATCATCAACCGGCTGGCCGAGCAGGTCTGGGCGCGGCGCATCAACCGTCTCGAGGAACATCGGGCCGTGGCGCTGATCCCGGCCCGCGACGGGCCAGGGGTCGCCGGAGTGCTCATGATCGACATGCGCGACGGAGAGTTCGTGCTCGTGCAGGCAAGAGCGGTTCTGCTCGCGACCGGCGGCGGACCGACGATGTACCGATATCACACGCCGTCAGGCGACAAGAGTTGCGATGGTCTCGCGATGGCGCTCGCCGCAGGGCTCTCGCTCCGCGACATGGAGATGGTGCAGTTCCACCCCACGGGCCTGCTCGCGGGGCCGGATACGAGAATGACCGGCACCGTGCTCGAGGAGGGCCTGCGCGGCGCGGGTGGCCATCTCCTGAACGGTGCGCGCGAGCGGTTCATGCAGCGCTACGATCCGTTGCTGGAGCGCGCGACCCGCGACATCGTCTCGCGGTCGATCTTCCACGAGATGCGCGCCGGCAACACGACGCCGAACGGGGGCGTGTACATCAGCATGGCGCATCTCGGGCCGGAGCACGTGCGACGCTCGTTTCGCGGCATGGTCGAGCGGTGCCGCGACTGCGGGTTCGACCTTGCCGGTGGACTGGTCGAGGTGGTGCCCACCGCGCATTACCTCATGGGCGGGGTCGAGTTTGCGGCCGACTGCACGACCGCGTTGCCAGGGCTCTTCGTCGCAGGCGAAGACTCCGGCGGTGTGCACGGTGCGAACCGTCTCGGCGGCAACGGTGTAGCGAATTCGACGGTGTTTGGCGGCGTCGCGGGCGAGACGATGGCAATCTGGGTCAGGCGCACGGAGCGCGCGCGCGAACCGGACCGTCGTGCACTCGAGGCGGCGATGGCCGCGTGCAGGCATCCCTTGGGTCAACCGCCGGGCGATCTCGAGAGTATTCGCGAGAACCTGTGGGAGTTGATGTGGACGGATGTCGGCATCCTGCGCGACGCGAACGGACTGGCGCGCGCGCGCGATCGCCTGGTCGAGCTCGACCGGCAGCTCGATCGGACCGGGGTCGACGGATCCGACCTCCGTTTCAATCTCACCTGGCA
>JBAVOG010000454.1:0-5223 GCA_049691875.1 Burkholderiales bacterium
GTTCGACGCAACCTGGGTCGGCGTGAAGAAGAACACGAGGTTGGACTGGAACGCATTGAGGACGAGCGCCGCCGCGATGCCGAGGACGGCGACACCGGACACGATAATGGCGATGCGCTTGTGGCGACGTTTCATAGACGATACCGACAGCTAGGGGACTGCGCGGAAACGGGATAGTTCCGGCAAACCTGCCCCCATCCTAGGGGCCCAGGCCGCTGCAACCTTGATCTGGCTTAAGCGCCAAGCTTCGGCGCACGGCTCGAATTCTAGCGGGGTCTCGCCCGGCTTGCCGCCCGAGAGGGAGAGGAACAATTTCCCCTCCTTTTCAAGGAGGGGTGGCCGCGAAGCGGCCGGGGTGGTTAAGCCTCGACAAGCGCTGCACACCACCCCGCCGGCTCCGCCGGCACCCCTCCTCAGGGAGGGGGGAAAGAGCTAGTCCGCTCCGCAACCGTCCGATCACCAGCCCGTGTAGGCGACCGAGATGCCGAACACGTTCTCGTGGTAGCTCGGGCTCTGCTGGCCGGTGAGCAGCACGTTGTTCGACGAGGTGGGAGTGAGATAGTTATACGCCCAGTCGCTCGAACGAAGGTTCTGATACCAGTAGTTGAACCGGAAAAGGATGTTCTTCGAGTACTGATACTTGCCGAAGAGCTGAAACTGGTTCGAACTGTAAGTCGTATCCGGTACCGGTAGGAACGCCCCAGCGCCCGGCGCGGCCAGGAAACTGTAGGTACCGGTGCCATTGTTGTACGTATAGAGGGCCCCCGCGTCCCACTGCTTGCTCGCCGGCTTGAAGTTGACGCCCAGACCGAATGTGTTGTCGCTGTAGTCCATATTGACACCCCAGTTGTTGTTGGTAAGCACCGAGGTGGCGGCATTGTTGAACGAACGGCTGTTCTGTTGCGTGCCGAACTTCTGGTAAGTGTAGAAGGCGAAGGTGTTCCATCCGTCGGCCGGCGAGTAGGAGCCGTCGAGCGTGAACGATGCGCCGTCCGCGCTGTTCCTGCCGAGGCACTGGTCCGGATACGTGAACGTGGTCCCAGCCACTATCGCCTGTTGCCCGGCGCAGTTCGGCCCCTTGAAATCCATCGTGTAGTAGTCGGCGCGCAGCCCGAACGTGGTCCGCTCCAGCGGGCTCCAGCTTCCCGTCAGCTGATAGAGGTTCTTGTCGTAGTCTGCCACGAAGAACTGCCGGGTCGTCGGGATGTTGTCGAGCTGATTGGCCGAGGTCGCCGCGTTGGTATAACTCGCCGCGTAGGGCAGGAAGGTGCTGAAGTACGAGCCGCGCCGCTGGTCGTAGACGTATTTCGCGGCGCCGGTGAATGTCTCGGACATGATCCGGCGCAACGTCACGCCGAACTGGTTGTTGGTGGTGTCGCTGCGCAGCTCCTCGGAGGCCTCCTCGTAGTTGATTCTCGTGTACTGGTACCAGCCGCGCAGCAGCGTGCGCGAGAAAATCTGATAGTCCGCGTCGATCAGGAATCGGTTCTCGACCTGTCCCGGCGGAACGTTCATCCGGATGTGCGTATTGTTAATCGTGTTGGGATTGGTTCCGGTCGGGATAGCCACCTGGTTGGTGGTGTCGCCGCCGATGTAGGAGTACCAGTTCTGCGGCGTGTTGTTGTCGCGCTTGTTGTAGTGGTACTGCGCTTTGAGTGACAACTTCGACACCGGGCGCCACGTGTAGGTGAGATCGAAGAGGGTGTTCTTGATCTCGCCGTCGAGCGATCCGCGCGGCAAAGCCGTGTTGACGGCGAGGTTCGTGCCGGCCGTCTGCGTGGGACCGCCCGGATAGGCGGGCCCGTTGATCGTGTAGGGCAGGTACGCCTCGTTCTGGTTCATGACGCCGTAGGCCAGGGTGCTGGTCAGGCGCATTGTCGGCGTGAAGTTCCATGCGCCCGTCGCCTGAAGGTTCCACGCGTCGTTGCTCGGCATCAGCCCGAGGCGGCCGTAGCCGGTCGGGTACGCGCAACCGCCCGCGCCCGGGTTACACGCGGCGCCCCAGGCGTTGCCGTACGGGTTCTGCCACGTCAACGAGTTCGCACTGTTGTCGTATTTCGAGTACCAGTAGGTCAGATTGAACTGCCCCTGCTTGCCCAGCCAGGACGCGCGCACATCGAACTGCTGAATCTTGCCGTCGAGCTCGTAGGGCAGGATTGCGGCGCGCGGGTTGCCGCCGGTGTTGCCCATGACCGCGCCGATCAGCTTGCTGCCGCTGAGATCGTCCTCGCGATAGTTGGCCGAGAACTTCCAGTTGGTCCCGGCGAAGAAGCCGCCGCCCAGATTGAGGACGTCGCGTTCCTGCTTGATCTTGAAATTGGTCAAGTAGGGATTGATGGCCGCGGTGTTCGCCGGCGGCTGCTGACCGCCCGCCGTGATGCCGGTGAATCCGCCCGGCAGAGTGAGGTAGCTGCCGCCGAGCCCGTTGTGAATGAAGGAGGTGTCGTCGTACTGGTAGCGCGTGAGCTGATCGTACCCCGCGTTCAGCCAGTACTTGCCCTGCTGCCCGCCCTCGATGCCCATCTGGCGCGACGTCTGCCCGAGGTTGTAGCCCCACACGTTGAGATACCCAGCGTCCTCGCCGAAGCGCTTCCGCGCATTGAGGTTGCCGATCACGAACCCGCCCTGGTCGACGAGGCCCGAGTACTCGCCGAACTTGTACGAGTCGTTGCTCTGGTAGCCGCCGCCGATTTCCACGTAGTCGGAGTCGTAGCGGGACATGTCGGCGCCCGTCGTGAGCGGTATCTGGAACATCGGCTCCGCGAGCACCAGACCGGGCGCCGCAAGCGCCACGGCCGCGAGCAACTGCTTTGCCAGGAGATTCCTCGTCGAACGATCGATCTTTCTCATCTCAACACCCCCTCAACCTTGTCCCTGAGCCGGCTTCGCTAGCGCGTGAATCTGGCGCCGGATGGATGGTTGCTGCCATGAACCATCGGGTGGCAGTTCGCGCAGTTCTGCCCGACGATCCTCGACATGTCGGCATTCGTGCCGCCCGGCAGCTGGGTCCCGCTGTACATCGTGCTCGGGTGGAACTGTGCGATGTGGCACTGCTGGCAGAGATAGGGCCCGCGCGCCGCCAGCATGTACTGGTTGTTCGAGCCGTGCGGGTTGTGGCAGACCGCGCAGTTCTCGCGCGCCGGCGGATGTTCCCAGAGGAACGGACCGCGCTTGTCCGCGTGGCAGGTGTAGCAGGTCTCGTTGACCGTGTTCTTGATCAGGTTGAACTCGCCAACCGATCCGTGCGGCTGATGGCAGGAAGAGCACGCCATCCACCCGGTGCGCAGGGGATGGGACGAGAAGCGGAAGATGTCGGCGCGCTTGTCCTTGTGACAGGTGAAGCACACGCCCGCCTGCGTCGCCTTGACCAGAACCTGATCCCGCGGCGCGTGCACGGTGTGACAGCTCGCGCAGGCGAGCTGCGCGCGCTCGTGGGCGCTACCCTGGAAATGGATGCGGTCGCCACCCTGGTGGCAGGTCAGACAGGTCGCGTTCTGCTCCTCCGGCGACGTCGTATCGTTATTGCGCTTGAAGACGCGGTCCGGTTTCGGCCGCACTTTGGCGTCCGCCGGCTTGTTGATGTGGTTGTCGCTCTCGCCGTGACAGCTCGTGCACGTCGGCGTGCGCCGATCGGCATTCATGCCGTGGCGGGTCTTGCCGATCTGAAGCAGCTCCGGCGAGTCCTCGGCATCGTGGCAGCGCGTGCATTTGGCATCGCCCCGCATGACGAGGTCCGGTTGCGGCTTCTTGGCTTCGCTTCCCCCGGCGCCTTGCGCGCCAGCGCCGCCGGCGCCGAGCAGCAAGGCCATTGCGGCCAGCGTGCCCAGTGCACACGCAATGAGTTTCACCTGTCTCATGTTGCGACCCCTCCCATAATGCGAAACCGGCTTGAAAAACGTTCCGCGTCGCCTTAGACGAATCGGTGACTACATCCTGGTGACTACAACTTTCCGGCTTTCTTCATTTCGGCCTTGATTTCCTTTGGCCCGAGCTCGCCCTCGGGCTCGGTATGCGCGATTCCGTAGTGGCATTCGATGCAGGTCAGACCCTCGGCATCGGCTTTCTTGTGACGGTCCTGCGCCTTTTCCGACTGCTTGGCCTTCGACATGGCGTCCCGCTTGTGGCAGTTGCGGCACTCGAGCGAATCGGTCGTGACCATCCGCGTCCAGACGTGCTTGGCAAGCTCGTAGCGGTGCTTCTCGAACTTTTCCCTGGTGTCGATCGCCCCGGTGAGATGGCCCCAGATCTCGAACGTGGCGGCAACCTTGCGCTTCAGCATCGGAATCGGCTCGTGGGGCACGTGGCAGTTCGAGCAGATCGCGCGCACGCCGCTGCGATTCTTGTCGTGGATGGTGCCCTGGAACTCCTTGTAGACGTTCTCCCGCATCTCGTGGCAGCCGATGCAGAAGGTCTCGGTATTGGTCCACGCAAGGCCGGCGGCGCCGGCGATCGCGAAGCCGCCGGCCAGGAAGAGCGCGACGACGAGAACCCCGAGCCCGAGCGTCACCCGGGAGCAGGTCTTGCAGCGCTGCTTGAGATTCACCCACCACTTCACGCTTGTCCCTCCCCAGGGTTCGCGCGATCAGCGTGTCAGGATCCAGCCCACCACGTTGCGTACGTCGGCTTCGTTCTTGGTATCCAAGGCCTTGTGGATCTCTTCCTTGCCGTCGACCTTGACCTTGGATTCGGTGGAAAGGAACTGGACGAGCTTCTGCTGCGCGTCCGCCTTGCCCTTGTATTTCTCGGCGACCGACTTGTACGAAGGTCCTTCCTTGTCCCGGGTCGTCGAGTGGCACTTCAGGCACCCGCTCTTGCGGGCCAGTGCCTCCGCGGCAGCGGCGTCGACGTCGGCGGCGAACGCGGCTGGCATGAGGCCCAGAATCAGGGCCCCCGCGCCGAGCGTGAATATCGTCTTGAGCAATGCCATGGTGTCTCCTCTCCGTGTTTTGTTCTTTGCCCTCTGCGTTCTACTCTTGGCGTTCTTGCAAATCCAAAATCTTCGTTACTGCGCCAGGATGAGGTGGATGACGTTCTTTATGGCAGCGTCGTCCTTGGTGTCGAGCGACTTGTGCTTCTCTTCCTTGCCGTCGACCTTCACCGTGGGGTTCGTCGTGAGGTGCTTGTAGAGCTCTTTTTCTGCGTCCGGCTTGCCCTTGAGCTTCTTCGAGATCTCCTTGTACGAGGGGCCGTCCTTCTCGCGCGTCATCGAGTGGCACTTGAAGC
>JBAVOG010000455.1:0-2135 GCA_049691875.1 Burkholderiales bacterium
GGCCTGCACAATATCGACCTCGGCGAAGGCGAGACGGAGTTCCTGCAGCTCGAGTACGCCGGAGCGGACAAGCCGTACGTGCCCGTCGCCCAGCTGCACGTCCTGGGCCGCTACGCCGGCGATCCGCCCGATACGGCTCCGCTGCACCGGCTCGGCGGCGACCAGTGGGAGAAGGCGAAACGCAAGGCCGCCCGCCAGGCACGGGACACGGCGGCCGAGCTGCTGAACCTGTATGCGCAGCGCGCCGCGCGCAGCGGGCACGAATTCCGGGTGAAGCCGCACGACCTCGATGCCTTCGCCGAGGGATTCGGGTTCGAGGAAACACCGGATCAGGCCGCGGCGATCACCGCGGTGGTCGCGGATATGGGCACCGCCCGGCCGATGGACCGGCTCGTTTGCGGCGACGTCGGCTTCGGCAAGACCGAGGTGGCGCTGCGCGCCGCCTTCATCGCGGTCGCCGACGGTCGTCAGGTCGCCGTTCTTACGCCCACGACCCTGCTCGCCGAGCAGCACTTCAACACGTTCAGCGACCGCTTCGCCGACTGGCCTGTGCGAGTAGCGGAACTCTCGCGGTTTCGCACCGGCAAGGAACAGCAGGTGACCCTGAAGGCGCTTGCCGAGGGCCGCATCGACATCGTGATCGGCACGCACAAGCTGCTTTCGCGCGACGTGAAGTTCAAGAACCTCGGGCTCGCCATCCTGGACGAGGAGCACCGCTTCGGGGTACGCCAGAAAGAAGCGCTCAAGCGCCTGCGCGCCGAGGTCGACGTCCTCACGCTCACCGCCACGCCGATCCCGCGCACCCTCGCCATGTCGCTCGAGGGCCTGCGCGACCTCTCGGTGATCGCCACCGCGCCCGCGCGACGCCTCGCGATCAAGACTTTCGTGGCTCCGTATTCCGTCGGGCTGATCCGCGAGGCGTGCCTGCGCGAGCTGAAGCGCGGCGGGCAGATCTACTTCCTGCACAACGACGTCGCCTCGATCGAGTCCATGCGCGAGAAGCTCACCGCGCTCCTGCCCGAGGCGCGCATCGCGGTCGCCCACGGGCAGCTGCGCGAGCGCGAGCTCGAGCGGGTGATGCGCGAGTTCCTCCAGCAGCGGGCGAACCTGCTCGTGTGCTCGACCATCATCGAGACCGGCATCGACATCCCGACCGCGAACACCATCGTCATCGACCGTGCCGACAAGTTCGGCCTCGCGCAGCTGCATCAGCTGCGCGGACGGGTCGGTCGCTCGCACCACCAGGCCTACGCGTACCTTCTCACGCCACCCGAGGAGGCACTGTCCAGCGGGGCGAAGAAGCGGCTCGAGGCGATCCAGATGATGGAAGAGCTTGGGTCCGGGTTCTACCTCGCGATGCAGGACCTGGAGATTCGCGGTGCCGGAGAAGTGCTGGGCGAAGCGCAGAGCGGCGAGATCCAGGATGTCGGATTCAATCTCTATACCGATATGCTCAACCACGCCGTCCGTGCGCTCAAGAACGGCCGGGAACCCGATCTAAACCAGCCGCTCGGCGTGACCACCGAGATCAACCTGCACGTCCCCGCCCTGCTTCCGGCCACTTACAGCTCCGACGTGCACGAGCGCCTGGCGATCTACAAGCGCCTCGCGAACTGCGAGACCGAGGACGCGCTGACCGCGATGCACGAGGAGCTGGTCGACCGGTTCGGCATCCCGCCCGAGCAGACGCAGGCGCTGCTCGAGAGCCACCGGCTGCGGATCCTGTCGCGCCGACTCGGCATCGCACGCGTCGATGCCACAGCCGACGCTATCGTGCTGCAGTTCGGTGCGGACCCGGAGATCGACCCGGCGCGCATCATCCAGCTCATCCAGACCCAGCGCGGCTGGCGCCTACAGGGCTCGAGCAAGCTGCGCATCGAACGCGCATCCGCGACCCTCAAGGAGCGCGCGCAGGGCGTGCGCGAAGTGCTGCGTCAGCTCTCCCCTGAGGTACATTAGTCGAGAATGGCGGGCGCTGCCCGAAGTGAGGAAAGTCATGAGTCACACGCTGCAGATGGAAAACGTCAACGTTACGGGGTTCGACCTGATGCCGTCGCCCGAGGACGTGAAGCACCGCCTGCCCCTGACGCCCGCGGCGGCGCGCACCGTGATTCACGGCCGCGAGACGATCGAGA
>JBAVOG010000456.1:0-5337 GCA_049691875.1 Burkholderiales bacterium
GGGTGACTTGGTGCGACGTGAGCGGGAAGAGCAATCCCCTCCTTTTCAAGGAGGGGTGGCTGCGGAGCAGCCGGGGTGGTTACGAATTCGATCAGCGCTGCCGACCACCCCGTCGCCTTCGGCGCCACCCCTCCTCGGAGAGGAGGGGAAAAACCACTCTGTCTACGCCGCGCGCTCGGCGTCGTCGAGACTGAGCTTGAATTCCGCGAACGAGGCGCTAGGAGGTTCCTGGGGTTTTTCTTCCTCTTTCGCCTTCGGGGAGTCGCCCACCTTGGCGTTGTTGATCTGCCAGAGAAGGTTGTTCGCCGAATCGGCGTTCGCGAGCGCTTCGCTTTGCGAGATCACGCCATCGTTGATCAGCTTGAACAGGGACTGTTCGAAGGTTTGCGAGCCGGGCGACATGCTCTTCTCCATGGCCTCCTTGATCTCGTTCACTTCGCCTTTCTCGATCAGATCGGCGACGTGGCGCGAGTTGAGCATGACCTCGACCGACGGTGACCGCCCGCCCTTCAGATTGCGAACGAGTCGCTGGGCGACGACGCACTTCAGCGACGCCGAAAGGTCCTGCAGCAGCGCGGGCCGGTTCTCGAGCGGGTAGAAGCTGATGATCCGGTTGAGGGCGTGATAGCTGTTGTTTGCGTGCAGCGTGGCAAGGCAAAGGTGTCCCGATTGGGCATAGGCGATCGCAGCCGTCATCGTCTCGCGATCGCGAATCTCGCCGATCAGGATCACGTCGGGCGCCTGCCGCATCGCATTCTTGAGGGCGATGTAATAGGACTTGGCGTCAGTGCCGAGCTCGCGCTGATTCACGATCGACTTCCGGTGCTTGAACAGGAACTCGATCGGGTCCTCGATCGTGATGATGTGTCCCGACATGAGTGCATTGCGATGATCGATCATGGCCGCAAGGGAAGTCGACTTACCCGACCCGGTCGCCCCGACCATGAGGATCAGTCCCCGTTTTTCTAGCACCACGTCCTTCAGGACAGGAGGTAGTCCGAGGGTGTCGAATTGCGGGACCTCGCCAGGGATAAAGCGCACGACCACGCCTGGCGTGGTGCGCTGCATGAAACAGCTGATCCGGAAGCTCCCCAGCCCTCGGATCGGGTAGGACGTATTGAGCTCGAATTCGTCTTCGAACTCCTTCAGCTGCCGCTCGTTCAGGATCTCCTTCATGAGCGTGCGCACGGCATCCGGTGTCACGATCTGCTGATTGATGGGCATCGTGACGCCGTTGATCTTGATGTTGATCGGGGCGCCGCAGGACATGAATATGTCCGAGGCCTTCTTCTCGGCCATCAGCTCCAGCAGCCGTCGCATCGCAGTCATGGCGTACCTCCGGGCGCGGGGGGGTGGGTCGTCGCTGCGAGGCCCGAAAAACCGGACCCTGCACGCGTTCCCTAATCGCCGCGCAGCAGCTCGTTGATACCGGTCTTCGCGCGGGTCTTGGCGTCGACCCGTTTCACGATGATGGCGCAGTAAAGACCGTATTTTCCGTCCGGCGAGGGGAGTGTTCCAGGAACTACTACCGATCCCCTCGGGACCCGGCCATAAGAGATCGCGCCGGAAGCCCGGTCGTAGATCCGCGTGCTGATCCCGATGAACACGCCCATCGAGATCACCGAATTCTCCTCGACGACGACGCCCTCCACGACCTCGGAGCGGGCGCCGATGAAGCAGTTGTCCTCGATGATGGTCGGATTGGCCTGGATCGGCTCGAGCACTCCGCCGATGCCCACGCCTCCCGAGAGATGGACGTTGCGGCCGATCTGCGCGCAGGACCCGACCGTCGCCCACGTGTCGACCATCGTGCCCTCGTCGACGTACGCACCGATATTGACGTAGGAGGGCATCAGCACGACGTTCCTGGCGATGTAGGCACCGCGCCGGGCCGTGGCCGGCGGCACGACCCGAAACCCGCCGGACGTGAAGTCTGCGCCCGAATAGCCCGCAAATTTGGTGGGGACCTTGTCGAAGTAGCGCGTCACGCCCCCGTCCATCACCGTGTTGTCTTCGAGTCGGAAAGAGAGCAGAACGGCCTTCTTGATCCACTGATAGGTGTGCCAGGCGCCGTCGATCTTCTCTGCGACACGCAACTTGCCGCTGTCCAGCTGTGCAAGGACTTCGGACACGGCAGTCCGCAGCTTGGGATCCGCGGTGGTCGGGGAAACCTGCGCCCGGTTCTCCCAGGCGCGGTTGATAAGGCTCTCGATATCCTGCATGTATTGAGTCGGCAGCTAGAGGTTCTCGGAAAAGCGGCGGATCCGGTCGATGCCCTCGATGCATTCCTCGTAACGGGCCACGAGCGCGACTCGGACGTGATTCCGGCCAGGGTTGACACCATGTGCCTCGCGCGCCAGGAAGCTTCCCGGCAGCACGGTCACATTATAGTCACCATAGAGCCCCCGGGCGAACTCGGTGTCGGATATCGGCGTGCGGATCCAGAAATAGAATCCCCCGTCGGGCAGCGCGGTTTCGAGCGGCGCCGCGAGCATCGGCAGCGCAGCCATGAACTTGGCGCGATAGAGCACCCGATTCTCGACGACGTGCGCTTCGTCGCACCACGCAGCCTCGCTCGCGGCTTGCACCGCGGGATTCATGGCGCTGCCGTGATAGGTCCGATAGAGCAGGAAGCTCTTCAGGATTGCGGCATCTCCTGCCGCAAACCCCGAGCGCAGACCGGGCGCGTTGGAGCGCTTCGACAGGCTGGACAGGACGACAAGGCGCTGAAAACCATCGCGGCCGAGGCGACGAGCGGCCTCCAGCGCGCCAAGCGGGGGCGCCTGCTCGTCCAGATAACATTCGGAGTAACACTCGTCCGCCACGACGACAAATCCCCAGCGGTCGGACAGCTCGAACACGCGCCGCCACTCGTCGAGCGGCATGACACGCCCGGTCGGATTGCCCGGCGAGCAGGCATAGAAGAGCTGGACGTGGCGCCATACGGAGTCGGGCACCGCATCGAGATCCGGCGCGAAACCGTTTTCCCGCTGCTGGTTGACGTAGTAAGGCGTCGCCCCGGCGAGGTACGCGGCGCCTTCGTAGATCTGGTAAAACGGGTTCGGACAGATCACGAGGGCATCGCCGCCGCTCGGATCCACGACCGTCTGGGCAATGGCGAACAGGGCCTCGCGCGAGCCGTTGACCGGCAGGACCTGGGTATCCGGGTTCACGGTCGCCACCTTGTAGCGACGTTCCAGCCAGGCGGCGATCGCCCTCCGCAGTCCTGGCAGGCCAGCAGTTGCCGGATAGCTCGCGAGTCCAGCGAGGTGATCGGTCAAGACGCGCTTGATGAAATCCGGCGTTGGATGCTTGGGCTCGCCGATCGACAGGCTGATGGGACTCCACTTCGCATCGGGCGAAGTCTGCGCAAACAGCCCGCGCAGCTTCTCGAACGGGTAGGGTTGCAGCTTTGCGAGATTCGGATTCACGGGGCACTTGGCCTGGGGTCCCGCGTACGACGCTCAACGCCAGTTACAGCGCGCATTCTTATCGCACGGTCCCTGCGGACTCGAAGCGAACCGGCTCGATCTGTAAGGCCGGCTTCCAGCGCGCCTTGCGATGCTCAGCCACGACCGTCGTATAGATGCCGCCGCGCACGAGGAACCGGGCGGCTAGGCGCGCGAAGCGGGGTGCGATCGCCCGCACCAGATCGTCGAGAATCCGGTTCGTCACCGCTTCGTGGAACGCGCCTTCGTTGCGAAACGACCAGATATAAAGCTTGAGACTCTTGAGCTCGATGCACCGGCGATCAGCGACGTAGTCGAGATGGAGTGTCGCGAAGTCGGGCTGTCCGGTCATCGGACAAAGACACGTGAACTCCGGAATCTCCATGTGGATCAGGTAGTCCCGGTCCGGCGCGGGGTTCGGAAAGGTGGCCAGCGCTGTGCTTGGTTTGTCAGGCATCGTGGGGGACGCGAAAGGAGTGTCGGGGCCAGGGAAGCGAAGGCGAGATGTTATTATATCGGCCGTGATTTCCACGCCAGTTTTGCGATAGTCGCACCAGAACCTGTCTCAAAATGCGATTGCGCTCGCAAACGAGGGGATATACAAGGGGCGTGCCCCTTGTTCGTTCGGGAATATACAAGGGGGAATCTCCCCTTGTTCGTACGCCCGCCCTTGCGAGAAGAACTTCGGCCGCAAATTCGAGATAGCTTTTGGCTCCCTCCAGCAGACCTCCCGGCATACCACATTGCGCCTCACTCAGATCAAGCTAGCAGGTTTCAAGTCATTCGTTGACCCGACAAGTATCGACTTGCCCGGCAAGCTCGTCGGAGTCGTGGGCCCGAACGGATGCGGGAAATCCAACATCATCGACGCGATCCGGTGGGTCCTGGGCGAAAGCAAAGCCTCCGCGCTGCGTGGCGAGTCGATGCAGGACGTGATCTTCAACGGGTCCGCGCTGCGCAATCCCGTCGCCCGCGCCAGCGTCGAACTCGTTTTCGACAACTCGCTCGGCAAGGCGGCCGGCCAGTGGTCGCAGTACGCCGAGATCTCGATCAGGCGCGTCTTGCAACGCGATGGCGAATCGTCATATTTCATCAATAATACCCACGTGCGTCGGCGCGACGTCCAGGACATCTTCCTAGGCACGGGTGTGGGACCGCGCGCGTACGCGATCATCGAGCAGGGGATGATCTCGCGCGTCATCGAGGCGAAACCCGAGGAGTTGCGGGTCTTTCTCGAGGAGGCGGCCGGGGTCTCCAAGTACAAGGAGCGTCGTCGCGAAACCGAGCACCGGCTCGAAGATACCCGCGAGAACCTCGCGCGGGTCGACGACATCCGGCGCGAGCTCGAGACCCAGATCGAGAAGCTCACGCACCAGGCCGAGATCGCCACGCAGTACAAGGCACTGCATGCGGAGGCGCAGCTCAAGCAGCAGCTGCTTTGGCTCCTTCGCAAGCAGGACGCCGGCAACGACGCCGCACGGCAACGCCGCGAGATCGAAAAGGCCGCGAACGAGCTGGAAGCCGAGTCGGCGCGCCTGCGCGAAATCGAGAAGCGGGTCGAGGCGTTGCGTGCCGCGCACTACGCGGCAGCCGACACCGTGAATGCCGCGCAGGGTGAGTTCTACACCGTCAACACCGAGGTGTCGCGGCTCGAGACCGAGATCAGGTTCGTCGGCGAGACGCGGCAGCGGCTGGAAGCCCAGATCGGTCAAATCGCCGTGCGGCTCGAGCAATGGGAACGTCAGCGCGGCGAGCTCGATGCGGCCCAGACCATGTGGAATGCGCGACGCGCGGAGGCCCAGGAACGCGTCGGCGCGGCCGAGCAGCAGGTGACCCAGGAGCGCGGGAAAGTGCCCGCCGCCGAGGAGCACTACCGCAGTGCGCAGAC
>JBAVOG010000457.1:0-2728 GCA_049691875.1 Burkholderiales bacterium
CGGCTCCATTCGCAAGCGCCGGCCCGGGCGGCCGCCGGCGGAACTGGAGAGAAAGTCGTCGGCCGCGACGACAACTTCCTTGTGACCGCCCGCTAGCGAGCAGCGGCGTCGACGGCGAACGACACCTGAGCGTAACCGGCGACGCGCGCCGCTTCCATCACCTTGATCACGGACTGATGGGAGGCGTTGGCGTCGGCGTTGATGACGACCACCGGGTCCTTCAGCCCCGTTCCGGCCGCGCGCATGGCCTGCGCGAAGGCATTGACGTCGCCGAACGTGACCGGCTTGCGGTCGATGGTGTACTGCCCCGACGCGTTCACCGTCACGTTGATCTCGTTTGCCCGCTCGGCCTGTTTCTCGGCCTGCGCGCTCGGCAGATTGATCTGCAGTTCGGCGAACTTGCTGTACGTCGTGGTGATCATGAGGAAGATCAGGATGACCAGCAGGACGTCGATCATCGGGATCAGGTTGATCTCCGGATCTTCCTTGAACGCGCCGCGGAAATTCATCGGGAGCGGCGCTAGCTCCGGTCGCCGTGGACGATGTCGACCAGCCGCGACGCCTGCTGCTCCATGTCGACGACGAACCCCTCGACCTTGCCGCGGAAATAGCGAAAGAAGATCATCGCCGGGATGGCGATGACCAGACCGAACGCGGTATTGTATAGCGCCACCGAGATGCCATGCGCGAGCTGCGAGGGATTGCTGCCGGTCGGGCCCTGCGAACCGAAGATCTCGATCATCCCGACCACCGTCCCGAACAGTCCCATCAGCGGGCTGATCGTGGCGATCGTGCCGAGCGTCGTGAGAAACCGCTCGAGCTCATGCGTGACGCTGCGCCCCTCGTCCTCGATCGCCTCCTTCATCACCGGGCGTGGCGCCTTGTGATTGCGCATCCCGGCTGCCAGCACGCGTCCGAGCGGGGAGTCCTGGTAGAGATTCTCGAGCAGCTGTGCGCTGACGCCCTGCTTGCGGTAGGCGTCGACGACTTGCCCGAGCAACGCCCGTGGCACGATCTTCTCCCGACGCAGCACGATCAGCCGCTCGATGATCAGCGCGACCGCGATCACGGACGCGAGGAGCAGGGGCCAGATCGGCCAACCGGCGGCTTCGATGATTGCAAACACTCGGCGCGGTTCCTTTTCGCAAAGCAGAGGACTTTAGCGACGCATCCCGCTTTCGGCAAGACAACTTGGAGAAGCGCGCGCGGCGCGGGCCCACGCGCATCGGCACGACGCGGGATGACGATCGCATGGCCGGGCGCTCTGCTTTTATCCACAATTCCTGTGGATAATGCTGTGCATACTCTGTCAGAAGCATCGCTAAGTGGAGCGCGTGCAAGGATTTTTGGATCGCTGCCGAAAAAGGTAGCGAGTCACTTTCCCGCTATCTCTCAATGCCTTACGGCATTCTCCCGAGGGAAGTCGCTGCGTGCGCCAGCATGCTCCTGGCATGGCGTCACGCAGAGCGTGCATGTGGATAGCTTAGAATGACCGAAATGCCCGCAAACTCAGATCTGGCGCGGGATTTCGCGTCATCCGGCGACTCGGTACTGAGCGTTTCCAGCCTCAATCGCAGCGTGCGCGATCTCCTGGAGACCCGCTTTCCGCTTGTCTGGGTCGGAGGCGAGGTTTCGAACCTGACCCTCGCGCGTTCGGGACACACATACTTCTCGCTCAAGGACGAGCAGGCGCAGGTGCGCTGCGTCATGTTCCGGCACCGGGCGCAAGTGCTTGACTGGACTCCTCGCGAGGGCATGCAGGTCGAGGTCCGGGCAGCCGTGACCCTGTACGAACCACGCGGCGATTTTCAGCTCAACATCGAGTACATGCGGCGCGCTGGACTGGGGGCGCTCCACGAGGCGTTCCTCCGTCTGCGCGACCGCCTCGCCGCCGAGGGTCTGTTCGCCGAAGCAAGCAAGCGGCCGCTGCCCGCTTTTCCGCGCGCGATCGGCGTGATCACGTCATTGCGCGCGGCGGCGCTACGGGACGTCCTGACGACGCTTGCACGCCGCAACCCGTCGATCCCCGTGATCGTGTACCCGACCGCCGTGCAGGGCGAGGGAGCGGCCGCGGAGGTCGTTGCGGCGCTCGGTACCGCCGGCCGGCGCGCCGAATGCGACGTGCTCATCCTGTGCCGGGGCGGCGGCAGCATCGAGGACCTGTGGTCCTTCAATGACGAGCGTGTCGCGCGGGCGATCCGCGCGTGTCCGCTACCCGTGGTGGTCGGCGTGGGCCACGAGACCGACTTCACCATCGCCGATTTCGCCGCCGATCGACGCGCCCCGACGCCGACTGCCGCGGCCGAGCTCGCAAGCCCCTCACGCGCCGATTTGCTTTCCGCAATCAGCGGCTTGCGCGAGCGGTTGCACCGCAGAATGGTGCGCGACACCGAGACACGCATGCAACTCCTCGACCACCTTGTGCGCCGGCTGGTGCATCCTGCCCAGCGTATACAGGCGCAAACGGCGGTTCTCGCCCAGCTCGTTGCGAGCGTTCGCCGCGCCACCGAGCGTGCCTTCGAGCGCGAGCGTTGGCGCCTTTCCAGTCTGATCGAACGCAGCCGGCATCGCATTCCGCAGATCGAGCCCCTCACGCAGCTCACCGTTCATCTTGCACACAGGCTGCAAGCCGCATCATCGCAGCAGATCTCCGAGCGCGAAGCGCACCTTCGCGCCCTCACGCGCAGCCTGACGGCGCTCGACCCGCGCGCAGTGCTCGAGCGCGGCT
>JBAVOG010000458.1:0-3269 GCA_049691875.1 Burkholderiales bacterium
G
This sequence comes from Burkholderiales bacterium, assembly GCA_049691875.1. Taxonomy (GTDB): domain Bacteria; phylum Pseudomonadota; class Gammaproteobacteria; order Burkholderiales; family SG8-39; genus JAABRB01. Next base: position 2 of record JBAVOG010000458.1, read on the forward strand.
CTGACGGTCTTGCTTGCCGCGAGCATCGTGCGTGCCTGGTCCGCGCCGATGCGCGCCGCCAGGCGCCGGGTGCCAAGCTGCACGCCGAACCGCAGCCCCGGCATTCGGAAGCTCGAGTCTGGTGCGGCGATCCGGATGCTGCATGCCACGAGCAGGTCCACCCCTGCGCCGAAATTCTTGCCGTGCGCGAGCCCGAGGGCCGCGAACGGCGCGTGGTAGAGGGCCTGCAGCAGCTGCTCGATCCGGATGAATCTCAGGAGCAGATCCCCCTCGTGAGCCTCCTCGAAATCCGTGAAGTCGAACCCCGCACAGAAATGCTGGCCGTTACCCGAGAGGACGAGCAGCCGCGTCCCGTCACGATAAGCCTCGTTGACCGACGCGTGGAGCGCCTCGACCAGATCCGGTGACAGGGCATTGGCCTTCTCCGGCCGATTCAGCGTCAGCAGCGTGACCGGCCCGTCGTGCTCGACGTCGAGTTCCACGCTCACCCCGCAATGCGCGCACGGACTTCTGCCGAGCGGTCCCAGAAGTTCGGCAGCTCAGTGTTGTGGTAGCCCGTCACGAAGGGGGAGGCACGCCCGGTGAGGGGGTCGAATACGTGCCGAGCCACGGCACCGATGTTCGCGCCGTACGCATGGATGCTGATCGACGGACCATCGGGCAGGGCATTCGACACGACGTGGATGTCACCGACCCGCGGCGAGACCCGGTCGATGTCGCCCGGACGGACGGGGTGCTCGCCGGTCTTGCGCATGGGTTGGCCGGGCACCGGCGGGGCGTACTCTTCACAGAGTTCCTCGCCGCGCATCATGCCCACCAGCCCCCAGACCGTGTGATTGTGAATGGGCGTGCGCTGGCCGGGCCCCCACACGAAGCTCACGACCGAGAATCGTTCCTGGGGGTCGCAGTACAGCAGATACTGGCGATACGATTCGGCGGACGCACGGGCGAATTCCGGCGGCAGCCAGTCGTCGTGGCGAACGAGGTCGGCGAGGAGCGCGCCACCTTCGGCGAAGATGCGCGGTTCGTCAGCGCCATGCTGGTCGACGAGTGCGCTCATGCGTGCGATGAAGTCGCGAAACCGGGCGGTGTTCGTCATGGCTTGCCCCTCGTATCGATTTCGATGCCAAGCTCGGCCAGCACCTCGAGGGTGTGCTCGCCGAGGGCGGGTGGATTACGGTACACGGCAAAGTCCTCGCTCGTCATGCCGAGCGGCGAGCCAAATGTGCGCGTCTGCACACCACCCGGCAAAGTGATGGCCTGCACCCACCCCATGTGCTCGACCTGCGGATCGGCGAGCACCTGCGAATAGGTGTTGATGGGCGTGCAGGGCACGCCCATCTCGGCGAAGAGGCGCAGCCAGTGTTCGACCGGCTGCCCGATGAAATCGGCCTCGAGGAGATCCCGCAAGACCTCCTGGTTCCTCGCACGCAGCGACGTGGTGGCGAACCGGGAATCGTTCGCGAGGTCCGCCCGATGCATGCCGGCGCAGACGGCGCGCCACAGCCTGTCGTTGCCGGCCGCCATCGCGAAATAGCCGTCGCTGGCGTGAAACGCCTGATACGGCGCGTTGCGCGGGTGGGCCGAGCCGTGCTTCGTCGGGTCGCGTCCGGTGCCGAAATGCTCGCTCGTCTGGAGCGCAGCCATACCGAGGGTGGCGCCGAGCATCGACATGTCGATGTGATTGCCGGTACCCTCGCGGTCGACCTTGCGTAGCGCGGACACGATCGCAAATGCGGCGTACAGGCCCGCGCCGAAATCGGCGATCGGCACGCCGCATTTCACTGGCGCCCCGTCGCGCTCGCCCGTCACGCTCATCACGCCGCCGATCGCCTGGACGGTCAGGTCGAAGCCGCCTTCCTGCGCGCGCGGACCCGATTGTCCGTAGGCGGAGATCGAGCAATAGACGAGGGCGGGCTTCGCCTGCGCGAGCGCTTCGTAGCCGAGCCCGAGCTTGGCGAGCGTGCCCGGACGGAAATTTTCAACGACCACGTCGGCGGACAGCGCCAGCTTGCGGGCCGCGTCCAGGCCGGCGGGCTGCTTGAGATCGAGCACGACGGATCGCTTGTTGCGATTCAGCGACGCGAAATTTTCCGAGTAGCCGCCCGTGATGGGCGGCCATTGGCGCAGGCCGTCTCCGTCGGGCGACTCCACCTTGATGACGTCGGCGCCCAAATCGGCGAGCAGCATTCCGCAGAACGGTCCCGCGGCGACCTGACAGAATTCGACGACACGGACGGCTGAAAGGGGGAGCATGACGGTACCGGCGCGAAAGTCGCATTCTACGCGACACGCCGGCCCCCGCGAGTCAGCTGAGCGCGCGGCGAAGGGACGCGTCAGCGCTTCTCGCTGCGCGCCACCATGGCGTTCGATTCTCCGTGCGTGCCCTTGTAGCCGAACGCGAACGGCAATGGCTGCCCGTCCGGACGGTTCTGGTACGCCATCGCGAGGTCGTCCTGCCGGTCGCCCGCGAACAGCGCGATCGGGCCGGTGTAATTCCCATAGAGCTGCACGGTCCAGCCGCGCTCGCGCAGCAGGCGATACGGGATGCCCGTGTCGTCCTGGACGACCAGCTCCGCGATGTCGAGCACGCCGTCGCGCAGGCGGCTGAAATACGGTCGGTGCAGAAGGTACGACCCCGATTTCACCAGTACCCTCGCGGGCTTCAGTGCGCCCAGAAACGCACCGAGCTCGGGAGCGTTTTCGAAGCCGGCGTTGCTCGCATCGGCGGCGAGGTAAATCAGGACCTGGGGTCTGCCGATGTCGCGATGAAAGAACGCGACTTTCACCCCCTTCAACGTCGCCTTGCCCCCAGCGCGCGTGGCGGGCAGCGTGAACGGCTCGACCGCGGTGATGCGGATCCGAATGACGCCCATCGACGCTACCAGCAGAGGCGCCACACCGTTGATGCGCGGGGTGCCCAGCTGCTGGGTCATGTGCTGTGTCATGTAGAAGTTGTGTGCGACGAGGTCCCGCAGCGCAGCGCGCATGTCACGCAGCGACGCGGCCACGTCCGCTGCGGTCATGCGATCCAGCTCGGGAAGGGAGCCGGGCGGCTCGAGCCCGAGGAACACATAGGTGTCGCAAAGCGGGAAGAGCAGATAAGCGTTCAGGAAATCCGGGCCGCTGAACGGATAGAAGAGCGTCCGGCATCGCGGCGCAAATCCGGCGAGCGCCTGGTCGCGCCACGCCTCGATCGCGTCGAGCCGCCCCGATTGCAGCTTGCGCCACTGCGGAACGAGCGCCCGGCGATGCGCTTGCCACGTGT
>JBAVOG010000459.1:0-1723 GCA_049691875.1 Burkholderiales bacterium
AAGAACGACTGGAAGCGGATCTTCGCGTTCGAGCCATGAGTAGGCTTTGCAAGATGCCCCGCGTCGCGACATGGCTGTGCACCGCATGGTTTGCGGCACTCGCTCTGCCCGCGGCCGCGGCCGACACGCGTGAGCTGCAGGAACGGATCGACACGGACCTCTTCGGCCTCCCCGCGCCCACTTCGCTCGGCGAGCGCCTGCAACTCTGGGCCACCTGGTATCACGTGCATTCCGTGGACGCGATTCCCGACGGCGTTCGGCTGCTCGACGTTGCGGGTGCTCCGATCAGCCCGCCGGTGCCCGGTCGCGACTGGTGTCTGGGCGCCCTGCAGGGCGTGATCCTGATCAAGGCGGTCGACGGCGCGAAGCGAACCTACACGTACGAGACGACGGCGCCGAAAGAGGAAGTCGATTGCGTCGACTACTTCAAGCATGCGGCATCGTGGACCCGCGCGGCGGGCCGCAGCCGCTTCGGCGTGTCCACGGGCCCCTTCGGCGACGGCGCGGGCGGCTTCCAGGTCGTGCCATTCCGCAGCATCGCCGTCGACACGCGGCTGATCCCGCTCGGAACGGTCCTCTATATCCCCGCAGCCCGCGGTACCGCGATCACGTTGCCGTCGGGGCGCAAGGCGGTTCACGATGGCTACTTCTTCGCGTCGGATCGCGGAGGGGCGATCAAGGACAACCACATCGACGTCTTCGCCGGACTCTGGACCACGAACCCGTTTCCGTCGTTCATCTGGAGCACCGAATCGCGCACTTTCGAGGCATATGTCATCATCGACGAGATCGTGAAGCCCCGGCTGCACCGCCTGCATGCGCTCGACGGGGGCGAATCGACGCGTTATGCCGGTGAACCGCACGAGCGCCGGGTCGCCGAGCCCGACTCGACCCAAGTCGTGTCGACGCTCGCCGACTATCAACTCGCACCGTGAATCGAAAACCGTCTGGCCAGGACAGGGGATACCGATGACCACGCAATCCAGATCAGGACGCTTCGCTCGAATCGCACTTTTCCTTGTTGCATCGCTCGTTTTGCCAGGCGCGGCCGTGGCGCAGAAGAAGCCGAACATTCTGGTCATCTGGGGCGACGACATCGGCCGCGACAACATCAGCGCCTACAGCCTCGGCATCATGGGCTACAAGACGCCCAACATCGACCGTCTCGCGAAGGAAGGCGCGCTGTTCACGGACTCATATGCGCAGCAGAGCTGCACGGCGGGGCGCGCGTCGTTCATTCTCGGGGAGCATCCGTTCCGGACGGGACTGCTGACCATTGGCATGCCGGGCTCTCCGCAGGGTATCCCCGACTGGGCCCCCACTATTGCCGACTTGCTCAAGGCACAGGGCTACACGAACGGCCAGTTCGGCAAGAACCACCTCGGCGACCGCGACAAGCACCTGCCGACGGTGCATGGGTTCGACGAGTTTCTCGGCAACCTCTACCACCTGAATGCGGAGGAGGAACCTGAGACCTACTACTATCCGAAGGACCCGGAGTTCAAGAAAAAGTACGGCCCGCGCGGTGTGCTGCACACGTGGTCGGACGGCAAAGGCGGGCAGAAGATCGAGGACACGGGCCCTCTGAGCCAGGCGCGGATGCCCACCGTCGACCTGGAGATCTACGCCGCCGAACAGAAATTCGTGGAGAAAGCGGTCAAGGACGGCAAGCCCTTCTTCGTCTGGTTCAACACGACCCGGATGCACGTCTGGACCCACTTGA
>JBAVOG010000460.1:0-2219 GCA_049691875.1 Burkholderiales bacterium
CGGTAGGAAACGCCCTTGCGATGGCTCGCATCGTGCTGCCACTGACCTCCTCCGCCCACGTTGGTGCGATTGAAGTTCCTGTCGATGTTGGTCGCCCGGTTCACGTTGATGTTGACGTCGCCGCGGCCCCAGTTGCAGCCGCCGAAGATCGCCCCTGCGGCCGCGACGCCCACGCCCCAGGCGAACCCGCGGACGAGCGCGCCGCCGGGATAGTAATAGGTCGATGGCGGCCAGTAGTACGGCGGATAACCCGGATACATCCACGCGCCGTACACGATGGTCGGGTTATAGGCCGGCACGTAGATCACCTGCGGATTTGCCGGCTCGATCTTGATCACCGTTTGCTGCGGTGCCGCCTGCTCCACGATCACCGTCTGCTGCTCGGTCGACTGGAGATTGCCCGCCTGCTCTGCGCGGGTCCGCAGCCGCTGCACGGCGTCCAGCACCGACTTCTGGTCGGCGAGAAATGCATCGCCGAGTTTCTGCGTCCAGTCGAGCTTCTCGTTCATCGGCTCGAGTGCCTGCGGAAACGCGACCAGCGACTTAACGCTCACGTCCCAAGTCTCGTTCTCCACCGCCTTCACGGCCGCGTCGCCCTTGACGCTCGGGTTCGACTTCACCCATCGGGCGGCCTGTACGACCTCCAGCGGATAGGTCGAGGCCATGAGCACCTGCGACAGCAGCGAATCCGGGTAGAGCGCGATCGGCGCGACCAGCGCCTCGATCTCCTCGGGCTTGAAGACGGGCGCCTCGCTCTGCGCCTGCGCGAAAGCCCCCGACGCCGCGGAGAACGCAAGCAGCAGCGCGGACAGGGATCGTGCGAGACGTGTGCTCCAGAATCTCATGCGTAGCTCTCCCTCGAGTGCCGCAGGCTACCGGAAACGGTAATGCCCTACATGGTTCGGGCAAATCCTACTTTGGTCGGATTTCCGGCTGTCCGGCGGTGGGCGCAGGCTTGGGTATAGATGAAGCCCTGCCCTCGACCGCCTCACCGGCCCGACAGTTCGAGCGTGACGTGCACGACGTCGGGGTCGCGGCGCAGCGTCATTGGAAGGCCGCTGCGCTCGAACACCTTCAGCATCGGGGCGTTGTCCGGCAGGACCTCCGCGATGAGTTCCTTCACACCCGCCTCGCGCGCGATGAGGGCGAGATGTCGCATCAACCTCGACGCGATGCCCAAGCCCTGATGGTCGTCGTCCACCGCGAAGGCGACTTCGGCCCTTCCAGGCTCCGATTCGATGTAGCGACCGCCGCCGACGATCGCGCCCTCGAGTACCGCGACGAGCGCGACGTGGTGCACGAAGTCGACATTCAGGAAGTACTCGATCTCCTTCTCCGAAAAGGCGCGCTTCGGCGCGAAGAACCGGCGGTAGCGCGCGTCCTCGTTCATGTTGGCGACGGCGGCGAGCATCCCGGCGCGATCAGTCGGTTTGAGCGCGCGAATCTCCGCACGACGCCCGTTGCGCAGTGTTTCGACCGCCGAGTACTGCGATGCGTCCATTCGAGAGCGAGGGGAATTCTTTACGAGTATACCGGAGCGTGAATCGAGCCCGGCCGGAACAGGAGAATCGACGGCGCAAACGCAGAATGTGAGCGCACACTCATGAAATCTGGACGCCCCGCCCACAAAGATGGGAACCGTTCCTCTTGCGCTGCATCAAACGGCGGTTGCACGGCGTGCATAACATTGAATTGATCAGCGGCGATCCTCGCCGCCCGCGGCTTTGCCTCTTGGAGACTCCGATGACCGACCCCGCCAAGCAACTTGAGCGGAGCTACACGCTCTCGTCCAAAGTGACACAGGTCTTTCAGCACCGGGCGCGGCTCGCGCAGTCCCGCTACAGCGAGCGTGTGCAGAAGGCGCTCGCGGAGCAGCTGGCGAGCGCTTCGCAACCGACTTCGCCCTGGGAGTGGTGGACCGACTGGTATCGCTACTCGGTCGACTTCGCGCAGCGTAGCGTGCTCTACTGGGACACGCTCCGGCAGCGCGGCAATCAGTTCACCGAGCGTGAGCAGGCGGGATTGCCGCCGGTGTTGCACTTCGACTACGAGATGGTGCTCGACGCGCGGCGCTTCGAGCATGCGGTGAACTACGCGCTCGTGCGTATCGTCCCGCCGGAAGGTGTGACGGTCGACCCGAAACGTCGCCCGTACATCATCATCGATCCGCGCGCGGGTCACGGCCCGGGAATCGGCGGCTTCAAGGACGACTCGCAGGT
>JBAVOG010000461.1:0-2965 GCA_049691875.1 Burkholderiales bacterium
CCGCCCGGGGATTTCCGCAACTGGTCGCGCGACGACTGGATCAAGGCGCTCGACGCCAACATGCTCACGCCCATCGAGCTGATCAAGGCCACCGTCGACAAGATGATCGCGCGCAAGTTTGGCCGGATCGTCAACATCACGTCCGGCGCGGTGAAATCCCCGATCGACGAGCTCGGCCTCTCGAACGGCGCGCGCAGTGGGCTCACCGGCTTCGTTGCAGGGCTCTCCCGCAAGACGGTGCGGCACAACGTAACGATCAACAACCTGCTGCCCGGCGCGTTCGACACCGATCGCCTGAAGTCGAATTTCGCGAGCAACGCCAAGGTCCGGGGAACCACGCCCGAAGCGATGCGCGAGGCGCGCCTCGCCGCGCAGCCCGCCGGACGGTTTGGCGATGCGGAGGAATTCGGGGAACTCTGCGCGTTCCTTTGCGGCGTACACGCCGGGTTCATCACGGGACAGAACTTCCTGATCGACGGCGGCGCCTACCCGGGCACGTTCTAGAGCAGGACGCGCGGGACGCGTTGGAGAGGCACCCCCCGGTGAGCGCGATTCGGACGGTCGACCAGGAGCGGGCGCTCGCACGCGAATTCGCGCTGACGCGCGTTCCGGACGATTTCGTCGACGACCCCTACCCCTACTACGAGATCCTGCGCCGGCACGACCCGGTGCACGGGTTGGAAGGGGACGGTGTGTTTCTGACGCGCTACGAAGACGTCGTCGCGGTCTACCGTAGTCCGCATGCCAGCTCCGACAAGCAAAAGGAGTTCGCGCCGAAGTTCGGCGCAACACCCCTCTACGAGCACCACACCACGAGTCTCGTGTTCAGCGATCCGCCGCTGCACACGCGCGTGCGCAGATTGATCATGGGAGCGCTCAATCAACGGGCGATCGTCCGCATGGAGGGCGGGCTCGTCACGCTGGTCGATGGCCTGCTCGATCGCATGGCCGATCGCATGGCTCGAGATCGTCGCATCGACCTGATCAACGACTTTGCCACGGAGATACCGATCGAGGTGATCGGCAATCTCCTCGGAGTCCCGCGCGGCGAGCGCGGACCGCTGCGCGGCTGGTCGATCGCGATCCTGTCGGCGCTCGAACCGGTGCCGGACACGGAATTGCTCGCCCGCGGAAACCAGGCCGTGCGCGAATTTCTCGACTACCTCGCGATCCTGGTCGCCGAGCGTCGCAAGCACCCAGGTGATTTCGAGACGGACGTTCTCACCCGTCTCATCCAGGGCGAGCACGACGGCGAGCGCCTGACCGAGACCGAGCTCTACCACAATTGCATCTTCATGCTGAACGCCGGCCACGAGACGACCACCAATCTCATCGGCAACGGCATGCACGCGCTCTTTACCCATCGCGGCGAGCTCGAACGGGTGGTCGCGGATCCGGGGCTCATCACCTCGGCAGTCGAGGAGCTGCTGCGCTTCGAGTCGCCTCTGCAGCTCAACAACCGGCTCGCGACCGCCGACATCGAGATCGGTGGCCGGTCGATCCCGGCAGGCACATTCATCACGCTCGGCATCGGGGCGGCAAATCGCGATCCCGATCAGTTTCCGGTTCCGGACCGGCTCGACGTCGCCCGCAAGCCGAACCGCCATGTGGCGTTCGGTCACGGGGATCATGCCTGCGCAGGAATGAACGTCGCGCGGGTCGAAGCGCGCATCGCGATCGGTCGCCTGCTCGCCCGCTTCCCGGGGATCGAGCCCGACGGCGCGCCCGAGCGCGATCGGCGCGTGCGATTCCGCGGCTTCCGGCATCTGCCTGCGAGGTTTGCCTAGCGACTTCCCCTCCTCTCCGAGGGGTGGCTGCAAAGCAGCCGGGGTGATGTTCCAGAGCCCATTCAGCACTAGATGATTTCGCCAACAAGGAGAGAGACTTGAGCACCGAACACTACGCGAAGTACCGGCGGCTGAAAGTGAACCGTCACCCGGAGGGCATCGTCGAAATCGTGATGGGCGAGCCGGGCAAGCTCGCGACCGCCGATTCCGAGACCCACGCAGAGCTCACGGAGATCTGGCGGGACGTCGACACCGACTCCGAGACCCGCGTCGCGATTCTGCGCGGCGAAGGCAAGGGATTTTCGGGCGGTGGCGATTTCAAGATGATCGAGGGGATCATCGCCGACTTCCACACGCGCGCGCGGTCCTGGCGCGAGGCGCGCGATCTCGTCTATAACCTGATCAACTGCTCGAAGCCGGTCGTGTCGGCGATGCACGGCCCGGCCGTCGGCGCGGGCCTCGTCGCGGGCCTTCTGGCCGACATCTCGATCGCGGCCAAGAACGCCAAGATCATCGACGGGCACACACGCCTCGGCGTCGCGGCCGGCGACCACGCAGCAATCGTCTGGCCGCTCCTCTGCGGCATGGCGAAAGCGAAGTACTACCTGCTGCTTTGCGATGCGATGTCCGGTGAAGAGGCCGAGCGCATCGGACTGGTGTCGCTCGCGGTGGACGAGGCCGAGCTCGTGCCGAAGGCGTTCGAGGTCGCGAAGCGCCTCGCCACCGGCGCGCAATCGGCGATCCGCTGGACGAAATACAGCCTGAACAACTGGCTGCGCCTCGCCGGGCCGTCGTTCGACACGTCGCTCGCGCTCGAGATGCTCGGATTCACCGGTCCTGAAGTGCGCGAAGGCCTGGCGTCGCACCAGGAGAAGCGCGCACCCAAGTTCGATCCCAAATGCTCGTTCTGATTCGCAGCGGCAGGATCAGTCGGTCTTCGGCATGGCGGGTTTCGCGACTGCCAGCCGGAGCGCGGCGATCTCGTCGCCGACCGACCCGGCGCCTGGAAAGCGACGCCGTGCGCGCCGGTACGAGAACCTGTCTCACAATCCCACGTGGCCGCGTGGAATTGTGAGACAGGTTCTTAGCTGGCATTGTCGAGATCCCCTTCCACGATATGGACTATCCCATGGCCCCAACAGGCCAGTGCGGAGTCATCCTCCTGGACGATTTCGTGC
>JBAVOG010000462.1:0-2982 GCA_049691875.1 Burkholderiales bacterium
CACCCATTTCGCCGGGATGGAGAATGGCAATCGTCTGCTCTGCTGTCACGCCCACCTCCTGTAAATCAACGGTCGCAATCCATTATGCGCTGACGCCCGCATTCGTCAGTGAAGACGGTGGCACGCAGTGCAGCATCAACCTGCTCACGGCGATCGCGCTATGAAGTAACCGGGACCACAGGCTTTGCGCGGCTTTCGCGGCTGACGCTGTAGTACGTCCCCGCGAACATCACCACTGCACCGAGCATCGTCGCCAGCTCGATCGGCTCGCGATAGAAGAGCGCGCCTACCACCGCGATCAGCGGCAATCGCAGGAAATCGAGTGGCACCACGAGCGTCGCATCCGCCAGCCGGAACGCGCGGGTCATGCAGTAGTGCGCGGAGTATCCCGCGACTCCGACGCCGACGACCCAGGGCAGGTCCGCGACCGTCGGCATCACCCACACGGGAATTGCGGGAATCAGTCCGAGCGGCAGCTGAATCACGGACATGTAGAACAGAATGACGAGCGGCGAGTCGGTCGAGGAGAGCCGTTTGGTCGCGATCATGGTCGTTGCGAAGGCGAGCGACCCGCCGAGCATCACGAGCGCCGCGGGGTGGATGAACGCGAGTCCCGGCCGCAAAATGATCAGGATGCCGGCAAGGCCCGTCACCAGCATGACGACGCGTCCGCGGTTGAGCCGCTCGCCGAGCAGCATCACGGCGAGCGCGGCAGTCCACACCGGCATGGTGAACTCGATTGCGAAGACTGTGGCAAGCGGCAGGAGCGCGATGGCGTACACCCACGCGTACTGGCCGCAGTAGTGGAACAGGTTGCGGACCAGGTGAAGGCCGAACCGCCGAGTGCGCAGCGCGCCGAGTCCGTACCGTGGCACGATGGCCAGCACCATGAGGAGCGAGACGAGGCTCCGGAAGAACAGCACTTCAAACGTCCCCATGGTGTCGAGGAGCTCGCGCACCGCGATCGCCATGGTCGAGAAGGAAAGCAGGGTGCCGCACATCCAGAGCGCGGCGCGCAGTGCGGCGGACGGCCTGGCGGGAATCTGCGCGGAGGTCAAGACGAGGGTTGCCGGGAGGGAAACAGATTTGGCCACATGCTATCGGAACACGGCGGGGGAGCGGGATTTTTCCGGTGCCGCACCGCACGCGGCGAAACCGTGCGCACGATGCGGTTATCCGAAATTGACCCGGCCCACACGCTTCCTATATTGTGTAGGCACACGGCCGCAACACACGGCGGAGACAGCATGGCGGGCAGCACGTTTCCCGACTTCGACGAAGGCAATTTCGAGCGTGAGGTGCTGCAGCGCCCCGGGCTGACGGTCGTCGATTTCTGGGCCGAGTGGTGCGTGCCGTGCAAGCAGATGACGCGTCTGCTCGGCGAGCTCGTTGACGACCTTCCCGAGGGCGTGCTCGTTGGCAAAGTCGATGCGGACAGCAATCGCGCGCTGGTCGAGCGCTACGGCGTTCGGGCCATCCCATCGCTGCTTTTCTTCAAGGGCGGCGAGGTGGTCGAGACGCGCACGGGCGTGGACCGCAAGCAGGTGCTGAAGAAGGCGATCGAGGCGCACGCCTGAGCGCAGGCGCCCGGTTTGCACTGAAACGGAGTCACGGAGGAAGCATGCCGAACATCACGATGCTCGACATCGACGAGCTGAAGAAGACCAAGCTCAAGCCGTACATCGAGAAGTGCCTCGAGCACCGCGCGCCCGATCCGGGCTTCCACGCGATGATGGGCCACAACATCGATCTCGCCGAGGCGATGTTCGTGGGCTGGGACACCGTGTTCAACACCGGTCGAGTCAGCCACACCCTGAAGGAGATCATCCGCGTGCTGCTCTCGCGGATGGCCTCCTGCAGCTACTGAGGGAACGTCCGGTCCGCTTCGGCGAAGCGGCAAGGTCTGACCGAGGAGCGCATGGACGAGGGCATCAACAATTACCAGACGAGCCCGAATTTCACCCCGGCCGAGAAGATCGCGCTGCGTTACGCGGATCTCATGGCCACCGACCCGGAGGCGATCGACGCGGCGTTCTACGACGAGCTTCGCAAGCACTACTCCGAGGAGGAGATCGTCGAGCTCGGTGTCTACGTCGGCTTCAACATCGGCTATCACACGTTCTTCGGCACGCTGAAGTTCTATCCGATGTTTTCGCCGGACGGCCGGCTGGTGAGCCAGGAGGAATCCGCGCGGCTCTACGGCGCGGCCCCGGTGTCGCTGGCGGACGCGGAAGCGCGCTGATGCCGCACATCGAGCCGGTGGCGCGCGAGGCGATCGCGGATCCCGAGCTGCGCGAGCTGATCGAGCGCTGCGAGCGGCTCGGCGTGCCAGATGCGCTCTTTCCGCAGGTCCTTGCGCGCGTCCCCAGCTACGCCAAGGCGATCTTGCGCGCGATGCTCATGTCGCATGAATCCGGCAACGTCGATCACAAGCTGAAGGAGATCGTACGCGTGCAGCTCGCGCGCTTCGCCGGGGACCGCTATTTTTCCGCGCTGCGCTCGCAGCGGGCGCGCGAGGCGGGGCTGGACGAGGCCACGATCGACGCGGGCTCGGGCGACTACGACGACGATCCGCGCTTCAGCGAGGCCGAAAAACTGGCGTTGCGTTACGCCGACCAGATGTACCTCGACCCCGGCAAAGTGGATGCCGCGTTCTACGACGAGCTCAAGAAGCACTACACCGAGGCCCAGATCATGGAGCTCGGCGCCTTCATCGCGCTGCACTACGGGATGCAGCTCTTCATGCGCACGCTCGACGCGGCGCCGCTTGCCGCCGGGAAATCAGGCGGCGCGCACTGATCCGCCGCGCGCCGCAGCCTGGACCTGCTACGACGCGGCGTTGTTGTTGAAGCGCTCAAGCCCGAGCGCCGCGCGCAGATCCTGGGTCGCCGCTGCTTTGTAATCCTCCAGCGGAATGCCCGTAGCGTCCGCGATCTTCACGACGGCATTGAATGACGCGACGATCGCGGCCGCATCGACCAG
>JBAVOG010000463.1:0-7486 GCA_049691875.1 Burkholderiales bacterium
AGCGCGAGGGGAGTCTCGGGCGCTGCCGCCGGCGGCCACTTTGGTGCGGAGAGCCAGAGATAGAACGTGCCGAAAACGAGCGAGGTGAAGAGCGTGCCGTCGGCGATCAGTGTGAAGTTCAGCCCCCACCACGGCGGGGTGCCAGACACCTCCGTATGCGGCGGCACGCTCACGCCGTGTCCCACCGACAACGGGCCGTAATCGCGCGTGAGCCCCGCGCTCTGTGCCCCGAGCACGAAGAGGCCCGCGACCGCAAATGCCTCCCCGAGCGCGAGCAGGTAGAGCTTGCCCAGAAATGCCAGGACCACGCCCGCGGTGGCGAGCGCGGTCCATAGCGGCAGGTAGGTCGCGCGCGGCAGCACGATCACCTGATCCGGTGTGCCGTTCGCCATGTGCACGCCGAGCGTTTCCTGCCACCCGTTGCGGGTGAAGCCCAGATAACCCTCTCCGCGCGCCAGGGCCGGCGCGAGCGTTGCGGGCGCGATGTTGTCAGCCCGCGACTCGACATGGTGGATCGAGGCGAAGTTGTAGGGCGCTGGGGGGATCGGCATGGCCCATTCCAGTGTCGCGGCCTGCCACGGGTCGCGCCGCGCGCGCCGCCCATGGCGAAGCTGCACGAGCAGGTCGATCACCAGCAAGCCGAAGCCGATCGTCATGATGAACGCGCCCACCGAGGACAGGAGGTTGAGCGAAGTCCAGCCTTCGTGCCCTTGGTACGTGTAGATGCGTCTGGGCATGCCGAGCAGGCCGACCAGATGCATCAGGAGAAAGGTCATGTTGAAACCGACGAAGATCAGCCAGAACGCCGGCACCGACAGCTGCTGCACGGCCGTGCGCCCCGTCAGCAGCGGCAGCCAGTAGTACAGCGCCGCAAGCAAGGGGAAGGCGAATGCGCCCGCGGCGACGTAGTGGAGGTGGGCGACGACGAAGTAGCTGTCGTGCGCCTGCCAGTCGAACGGCACGACGGCCAGCATGACGCCGGTCAGGCCGCCGAGCGCGAAGATGAAGAAGAAGGCAAAGATGTAGAGCATCGGCACGTTCCAGCGCGGGCGTCCATGCGCCAGCGTGGCGAGCCAGGCGAAGACCTGCACCGCGGTCGGCACCGCGACGATGACCGAGCCTGCCGAAAAGAACGCCAGCGCCAGGTGCGGAATGCCCACCGTGAACATGTGATGCACCCAGATGCCGAAGCTGAGGAACGCGAGGGCGATGATCGCGACGACGATCGTCCGGTAGCCGACCAGCGACCGCCGGGCGAAAACCGGGATGACCGTCGACAGCACGGCCGCCATGGGCAGGAAGATGATGTAGACGTCCGGGTGGCCGAACAGCCAGAACAGGTGCTGCCACAGCAGCGCGTCGCCGCCGCGCGTCGGATCGAAGAAGGGCAGGCCGAAGGCGCGCTCGATCTCGAGCAGGATCGACGCGAGGATCAGCGGCGGGAAGGCGACCACCATCATCAGCGCGGTGACCAGGATGTACCAGCCGAAGATGGGCATGCGATCCAGCGACATGCCCGGAGCGCGCATCTTGAGGATCGAGACGACGATCTCGATCGCGAAGCTCAGCGCCGAGATCTCGACGAAGGTCACGCCGAGCAGCCAGACGTCGGCGTTGACGCCGGGCGTGTAGGTGCTCGAGCTCAGTGGCGTGTACATGAACCAGCCGCCGTCGGGCGCGACCCCGGCGACCAGTGCGCCGGTCAGGATCGAGGCGCCGAACAAATAGCACCAGTAGCTGTACGCGGTCAGTCGGGGAAAGGCGAAGTCGCGCGCGCCGAGCATCTTCGGCGTCAGGTAGACCGCCATGCCTTCCAGCATCGGAATGGCGAAGAGGAACAACATCATCGCCCCGTGCATGGTGAAGACCTGGTTGTAGGTCCCCGCGTCCATGAAGGCTCCGCCGGGCGTCGCGAGCTGCACGCGCGTCAGCATGCCGAGCAGACCCGCGATCACGAAAAACACGAACGCCGTGATCATGGTGCGCAGGCCGATGACCGAGTGGTTGACCGATGCGAGGCGTTGCAGGCCCGGCCCGGTCGCCCAGATGGCGACAAGCTCCCGGTGAAGCCGCAGTGCCCGGGGCCCCTTCGGCGGCTGCTCGATGACCGCGCTCACTTTTTCGCCTCCTCATCGGCGCCGGCTTTCGCAAGCGCGGCGGGAAAGTCCGCGGCCGGGTGCGCGACGACGTCGAACCGCATCTCCGCGTGCCCCACACCGCAGAACTCCGCGCAGCGCCCCTCGTAGCGCCCCGGTGCGTCGGCCTGGATGCGCAGAACATTCGCATGCCCGGGGATCGCGTCGATCTTTCCGGCGAGGCGCGGAATCCAGAAGGAGTGGATGACGTCGCGACTCGTGACGACGATATCGACGGGCGTGCCGGCGGGCAGGTGCATGAGGCCCTTGGTCGAGACGCCGCCGTTGTCGGGATAGCGGAAGGCCCAACCCCATCGCTCGGCGTGTACCTCGATCCGGGGCGGCGTCGCCCCCGGCAGCGGCAGGAGGCGCTCACCGGCGACCAGCGCGTACGCCAGCAGCGGCAGCAGCACGACCGTCGGCAGGACGAGTCCGCCGAGCAGGACCCAGCGGTGCGGCGCCACGGACGTTCCCCAGCCGGGGCGCAGGAACGCCAGCGCAAAGAGGCCCATGACCAGCGCGAAGAGCACGACCGAGCCGGCAAGCATCACCCACCACAGCCTGGCGATCGCGGCGGCCGCCGGCCCGGACGGGTCGAGCGTCGAGAGCGGTCCGGTGCAGCCCGCCAGCGCGGCAAGGGCTGCCAGGCAGACCGCAACGCGCAGGCTGATATGATTCGATCGCAAGGCCATACGTTTAGCGCACAGGACGGCGCACGGGAGAACAACCATGGCGAAGCCCCAGGACGATCCGGCCACGCAGGCAGCGAGCGCCGTCACGCTGGAGATGCTCCGGCTCGATATCGGCTCCAAGGTCGCCCTGGTCGGGCATCCGCTCCACGTGATGATGGTCCACTTCCCGGTCGCGTTCGTGATGGCGACCCTCGGCATCGACGTGTTCTACTGGTGGTCGGGCGATCCGTTCTGGGTGCGCGTCGGCCTGTGGTCCGCCGGCTTCGCATTCTGGAGCGGCGTCGCAGCGAGCGCGGTCGGCACGGCCGAGCTCCTGCTGGTTCGCGGCATCCGGCTGCTGGAGGCGAGCTGGTCGCATGCCGTGGCCGCAATGACGCTGCTCGCGATCTCGGGCGCGAACTGGGCGGAACGCCTCGCCAATCCCGAGCTTGTGCTGCCGCACGGGCTCGCCCTGTCGGTGCTCGCCTCGGTGATGGTGGGTTTCGCAGGCTGGCATGGCGGCAAGCTCGTTTTCGATCATGGCGTCGGCGTGCTCGTCGCGCCGAAGATCTGACGCAGCCACGGCGCGAGGGCGCCGGGCTTGAACAGCTCGGGGGCGAACTGCGTCGAGTCGATCGTCGGCTTGGCCAGTACCACCCAGAGAATCGCGACGATCACCACGAGATAGGCGCACGTCAGCACGACGCAGGCACGCGACCCGAATCGGCCGTCCGGCGCGAAGACGCGCATCGCCACCAGGCCGGCGAGGACGTGCAGCATCACCATGGCGCCGACGAGGACCATTTTCAGCGTGAACCACTCCCGGAACGCGCTCTGCAGAAAGATCAGCGCCGTTCCGCTCCCGATGGCCACGAAGGCGGCCGGAGAAGTCATCACCACGAAGACGAACCGGGTCACCCGGTGCAACCGGTCGAGCGCCGGGCCTGCCGTGAGGAGCCGGCGCTGCCAGAACAGGTACGGTAGCACGATGAGCCCACCCGACCAGAGCGCGATCGTGGCGATGTGGACGAATTTCAGGAAGGTCGTCACTGCGCTTCCAGGTCGGGTTTGAGGCTCGACCAGGCCAGCCAGAGCCCCACTCCGAGATAGGGCAGGATCGCGGGCACCCACATCAGGAGACCGGCGAGCTGCTGATCGACGAGCGGACTCAGTCCCCACGCCTCGGTGCTCGTGAGGTGCACCCAGTAGAGCGGCTCCGGCGCGAAGACGATCAACGCCCCGAGCAGCCCCATTTGCCCGATCGTGGTTGCAAGTGCGACGAGCGCCGGGCCCGGCTGCGATGCCGGCGCCAGGATCGCCCGCCACAGGAGCCAGGCGCTCCCGAGCAGCGTGGTCTGCATGAGCCAGTACGCCGGCACGGTAGCGAGGCCCCAGGCGTAAAGCGCCGGTGCGTGCCAGAGCCAGAGGATGATCGCGTGTGCGCCGATCAGCGCGGCGATCGGAAGCGAGCTCACGCGCCGCAGCGGGAAGGCCACCGCGAGGAGCGGCGCCACCGCCGCGATCAGCAGGACGTGGTGGAAAACCCGCGCGGAGAACAGCGCCGACGCGAGCGCGCAGAGCGGCGAGACGAAGACGACCACCAGCAATGCGATCGCGGCCCAGCCGGCCCGGGCGTCGGAAGAGTGGCCGCGCCCGACCACGAACGCCAGCGCGGCGAGCGCCGCAAGCAGCAGCGGATCGCCATTCCAGCGCGTCCAGAGATCCTGCGGGACCGCGGCAGGCCCGCAGTAGGCGATCACGAAGTCAGGCATGGTGCTTCTCCTCCCGCTCTCCGCACCCGATGCAGGGCACGGACACCAGATTGCGAGGCCTCGCAGTATTGCACACGGGTCCGCCCCGAAAAAGCCTGCGCGGCGCTGCAGCGCGAGATCGGCCGTCGGTCGGTGTGTTGCACGTTCGGCTACCCGGTCACGCGCAGGAGCGCGAAAATCACGGCCATCGAGACCACGATCACCGCGGTGCCGACGACCAGCCAGTTGGCGAACAAGCGACGCATCGAGAGCCTCCCTTAGACGAAGCTGTAGCGCTCGGAATGATATTTCGCGAGCGGCACGCCCAGCGCGCCGAGCGCCTTTTCGATCGCATCCATCATCACGTCCGGCCCGCAGATGAAGTACTCGTGGTCGGCGTACGGCGGCGGGAGATGACGCTTGAACATTTGCGCGTCGATGTAGCCCTTTTCGCCCGTCCAGTCGGGCGGCGGGTCCGGCAGCACGTGGACGACTTTCAGGTCGAGCCGCGCTTGCAGCGACTCAAGCTCTTCGCGAAACGTGATCGACTCCCAGTCCTTGTTTCCGTAGAGCAGGATCACCGGGCGCTTGTCGCCCCGATCGGCGAGCGTGCGGATCATGCTCATCATCGGCGTGATGCCGACGCCGCCGGCAATGAGCACATGCATGTCCGCCGGGTGGCCGATGGTGAACGCCCCGTACGGCCCGTCGAGGTAGACGCGCTGGCCCACCGGCACCTGGCCGACCCGGCTGGTGAAATCGCCCAGGTTCCTGATCGTCATCTCGACCCGTCCGTCAGCGGCGGCGGCGCTGGACGAGAACGAGAACGGGTGCGCCGTGATCCTGAACGGACTCGCCCACACCGTGAGCCAGCCGAACTGCCCGGGCGTGAAGCGGAATCCGGGGTGCCCGTCCGGGCGCATCACGAGCGTGCGCGCATCGCCGCGCTCCTCGCGCACCTCCGCGACGCGGTATGGCGTGCGGAGCATGAACAGCGGCTTGATGATGCGCACGTAGATCAGCAGCCCGATCCAGAAGATCGTCAGGCCGATCCACAGCGCCCGCTTCCAAGGGTCCGTCAGGTAGAACGCCCAACCCACCATGTGCGCCATCCCGCCCGCGACCGCCGCGACCGCCAGGATGATGTGGCTGAGGTGCCACGTTTCGTAACTGAGCTTCAGCTTCGCCCGCCACAAGGCCGTCACCACCAGCACGATCAGCGCACCTAGCGATGCGAAGGCGAAGACGGCGCCCCACGGCACATCGTCCATGGATGCGGGCATGGCCATCATTTCCGGCCGGGTGGCGAACATGATGAGTGCGTGCGCCGCTACCAGGCCGACGGCGACCTGCGAGATCTGGCGGTGAAAGTGGTAGATGACGTCCTCGCCCCACGGCTCGGTGACGTAGCGGAAGCGCGCCGTGAGGCCAAACTGCAGGCCCATCATCGCCAGGCCGGAGTAGCCGATGGCGACCGAGAATTCGGTCCAGAAGTCGCGCGCGGGCGGCAGCCGACCTGCCAGAAGCGCGAACAGCGGGCCGAGAACGAAGAAGAGGTACAGCGCAACCCAAATAGCCCCGTGCGATGTGAAGCGACGCTGCATTCCTGTACCCCCTTCTGGCGCCGGCGATTCTACACGTCAGACATCAATGCACGTCGTGGCGTTCTAGAACTGCCGGCGGCCGAAATCCGCTCGCGGGCTCACCTTGGCGGCCCCTCCTTCGGCGACGTCTGGAGAATACGCAGGTAAGTCGCGATCACTGCGGGGCTCCGCAGCACGGATGTGTGGTTCTCGGTGAAGCCGAGAACCTCCTTCGCGTCGCGGACGGCATCCGGCTGCAGCTGGCTCGACACGGAGACGGTGCCGTCGGTGGCTCTTTCCACCGGCTGCGCAGGGTCGGTCTGCGCCCAGAGCAGGTAATAGGCGGTCGTGGCAGGAAGTGGGCGAGCGAAAATCGCCTGCTGAAACTCGCTGTCGACCTGCATGTCGATCCACGACGGGACGACTGCAGGAGAGCGCTCGACGCCGATGCGCGCCGCGCGGTGACCGCCCCACGGCGTGACGAGCGAGACGAACACCGGCAGGTAGCGATTGTCCGGTGAGCTCGCATTGCGCTGGATGAAGTCGCGCGCGACCAGGCCGCCCATGCTGTGCGCGGTCACGAACAGGCGCTCGAAGCCGTACTCGCGGTGCAACGCCACGACGCAGCGGTCCAGCACGGCGGCCGAGCTTGCGAGCCGCTGTCCGGACGGATAAACGAACACCCAGGGCTGGTAGCGCGTGCGATCGAGCGCGTCGATCATCGCGCGCCACTCCCACGGATTGCCGCCTGCGCCGCTCACGAACAGCACCGGAGTTTTCGCGGGGTCGTACGGCTCGAGGAAGAACACGCCGATGCCCACGTTGACGAGAAACTCGAACGGCCGCCAGAGTCCCATGCTGCCGCTTTCGCGCGAGAACCGCTCGTCGTCGAGGCCGGTCACCGCGCCGGTCCAGACCGGAAGGGGCCGCAGCTGCACGGTTTCCAGGCGCTGCAGCGCCTCGACCATCGACCGATCGAGACGGTCAGCCGGTGCGAGCGCAATGTCGATCTTGGTGACGCCCTCCCATCCTTGCGCGACGGTCACTGGCTTCGAGGCGATCACCGCCGGCTCGTCGTCATCCAGACGCAGATCGTCGTTCCGGTCGGCGAACGCGCCGATGACGTAACGCTGGCCGGCATCGAGGCGCATCAGAAAGTCCTGCCGGGTCGCGAGATGCACGTATTTGTCTGCGACCCAGCCGTCGGGCTCTTCCCGCAACGCGAAGACCACGATGACCGAGGCGTCCTTTTCGCCGTGCTGCACCTTGCCGGCCACGCCACCGGCCGCAGCGCCTGCCCTCAAATCCTGCTTCAGCGCCAGAAGATTGCACGAGGTCTGCAGCAG
>JBAVOG010000464.1:0-2424 GCA_049691875.1 Burkholderiales bacterium
TCGTCGAGCGCACTGTCGTCGACCACGAGGCGCAGCTCCAGCTTTGCGAGCCGATCCACCAGTTGGCGCAACTGGATGCGCGCGATGTCCTTGATGTGCTTCTCATCGAGGGCGTGGAACACCACGATGTCGTCCAGCCGATTGACGAACTCTGGCCGGAAATGGGTCTTCACCTCGCTCAGGACTGCCATCTTGATCAACGCCGGATCGTCGCCCGCCATGCTCTGGATCATGTGCGAGCCGAGATTCGAGGTCATCACGATGACGGTGTTCTTGAAATCGACCGTGCGGCCCTGTCCGTCGGTCAATCGTCCATCGTCGAGCACTTGCAGGAGCACGTTGAACACGTCGGGGTGCGCCTTCTCGACCTCGTCGAGCAGGATCACGGCGTAAGGTCGGCGCCGCACCGCTTCGGTGAGATAGCCGCCCTCCTCGTAGCCGACATATCCGGGCGGCGCGCCGATCAGGCGTGCGACCGAATGCTTCTCCATGAACTCGGACATGTCGATGCGAACCAGATGGTCCTCGGAATCAAAGAGGAATGTCGCGAGCGCCTTGCAGAGCTCGGTCTTGCCGACGCCGGTCGGTCCGAGGAACAGGAATGAGCCGTAGGGCCGGTTCGGATCGGAAAGACCCGAGCGCGAGCGGCGGATGGCATTGGCGACCAGTCGCACGGCCTCGTCCTGTCCGACGACGCGCTGATGAATCCGCTCTTCCATGTGCAGCAGCTTCTCCCGCTCGCCCTGCATCATCTTCGCGACGGGGATGCCGGTCGCGCGCGAGACCACCTCGGCGATCTCCTCCGCCCCAACCTGCGTGCGCAGGAGCTTGAGCGCCTTCTTCTCGCCGCCGCTCTCCGCGCTGGAGAGCTGCGCCTCGAGTTGGGGAAGCTTCCCGTATTGCAGCTCCGACATCTTCTGCCAGTCGCCGCGGCGGCGCGCTTCCTCCATTTCCAGCCGGATGCGCTCGATCTCTTCCTTGATGTGCTGCGAGCCCTGGACCTGCGCCTTTTCGGACTTCCAGACGTCGTCGAGGTCGGCGTACTCGCGCTCGAGCTTCACGATCTCGTCCTCGATCGCGGCAAGACGCTTGCGCGACGCTTCATCCTTCTCCCGCTTGACCGCCTCGCGCTCGATCTTGAGCTGGATGAGACGCCGGTCGAGCCGGTCCATCGCCTCGGGCTTGGAGTCGATCTCCATCTTGATCCGCGAGGCGGCCTCGTCGATGAGGTCGATCGCCTTGTCGGGCAGGAAGCGGTCCGTGATGTAACGATGCGAGAGCTCGGCGGCCGCAACGATCGCCGGATCGGTGATGTCGACGCCGTGGTGGACCTCGTACTTCTCCTGCAGGCCGCGCAGGATCGCGATGGTCGCCTCGACGGAGGGCTCACCGACCAGGACCTTCTGGAAGCGCCGCTCGAGCGCAGCGTCCTTCTCGATGTACTTGCGATACTCGTCGAGCGTGGTCGCGCCGACGCAATGCATTTCGCCGCGCGCGAGCGCGGGCTTGAGCATGTTGCCGGCGTCGATCGCGCCTTCGGCCTTGCCTGCGCCGACCATGGTGTGAAGCTCGTCGATGAAGACGATGATGCGCCCTTCGTCCTGCGCGATCTCCTTGAGCACGGCCTTCAGCCGCTCCTCGAACTCGCCGCGGTATTTCGCGCCGGCAAGCAGCGCGGCCATGTCGAGCGACAGCACACGCTTGTCGCGCAAGGTTTCCGGCACTTCGCCGTTCACGATCCGCTGGGCGAGCCCCTCGACGATCGCGGTCTTGCCCACGCCCGGCTCGCCGATGAGCACGGGATTGTTCTTGGTGCGGCGCTGCAGGATCTGGATCACGCGCCGGATCTCGTCGTCGCGCCCGATGACCGGGTCGAGCTTGCCGTGGCGCGCCCGCTCGGTGAGATCGAGCGTGTAGCGTTTCAGGGCTTCGCGCTGGCCCTCTGATTCGGCGCTCGTCACGCTCTCGTTTCCGCGCACCGCCTGGACGGCCTGCTCGATGCCCGGGCGCGTTCCGCCTGCCTGCTTCAGCAGGCGCCCCGCTTCACCCTTGTCCTGGGCAAGCGCCATGACGAAGAGTTCGGACGCGATGAACTGATCGCCGCGTTTCTGCGCTTCCTTGTCGGTGACGTTGAGGAGGTTGTTCAGCTCACGCGAGATCTGTACCTCGCCGGCCTGGCCCTGCACCTTGGGCAGCCGGCCGATCGCCTGCTTCAGCGCATCCTTCAGACTTGGCACGTTTACCCCGGCCCGCTGCAAGAGCGACCCGGTTCCGCCCTCGTCCTGCGCAAGCAGCGCGGAGAGCACGTGGATCGGCTCGATATACGGGTTTTCGGCACCCACCGCCAGGCTTTGGGCGTCGGCCAGCGCCTGCTGGAACTTTGTCGTCAGCTTGTCCAATCGCATGGAAGTTTCCCCGATTCAG
>JBAVOG010000465.1:0-25057 GCA_049691875.1 Burkholderiales bacterium
AAACACCGCACCGCGATGCTTGTAGTTCTCGAACATGTCGAAGCTCGCGCAGGCAGGCGACAACAGCACGACGTCCCCCGGGCGCGCAGCGCGAAACGCAGACTCGACCGCTTTGGGCATCGTCCCCGCTTGTTCGAGCGCAACGCCGCTCCCTGCCAGCGCTCCGCGGATCAGCGCTGCGTCGCGACCGATGAGCACGACAGCGCGCGCGGCGCCGATCACCGCCGCACGCAAAGGAGCGAAGTCCTGCTGCTTGCCGTCACCCCCGGCGATCAGGACCACTTTGCCGCCCGTCCCGACGAGGCTCCGCGAAAACCCATCGAGGGCGGCCGAGGCGGCCCCGACGTTCGTCCCCTTCGAATCGTCGTAGAACGCCACGTCGTCGATCACAGCAATCCGCTCCATCCGATGCGAAAGGCCGGCGAAGGTCTTGAGCACGGGAAGGGTGTGCGCGCAGCGACAACCGATGGCGCGGGTGAGCGCCAGCGCAGCGAGTGCGTTGGCTGCGTTGTGAAAACCAGCGATACGCAGGTCGCGCGCGGCAATGAGCGGTGTCATGCCGCGTCCCAGCCAGTACTCCTCGAACACTTTCAGCAGGCCGAAATCGTGAGCTTCGCGCGGCGTGTTCAATCCGAACGTTACGACCTCGCGACCCGGCAGTGCCATCCCGAGGCTGTATGTGTCGTCCCGATTCAGAATCTGCACACCATGACCGTGAAAGATGCGTGCCTTTGCCGCCGCGTAGTGCGCCATGCCGGGGTATCGATCGAGGTGGTCGCTGCTCACGTTCAGGACGGTCGCCGCGTCCGGCTCGAGGGAGCGGGTCGTCTCGAGCTGGAAGCTCGACAGCTCGAGCACCCATACCTGCGGCATCGCGCCGGAAACAAGGCGGCGCATGAGCGCGGTGAGCACGGCGGGCCCGATGTTTCCGGCCACCTCGCAGTCGAGGCCGGTGTTGCGAACCATGGCGCCCACCAGTGCGGTGACGGTGCTCTTTCCGTTCGTACCGGTGATGGCGATGATCTTGGCTGGGGCACCGTCGGACAAAGCCCGCGCAAACAATTCGATGTCGCCAACGACCGGTATTCCCTGCGCTGCGGACCCCTCGACGACGGGTTCACTGAGCGGAACGCCCGGACTCACTGCGATCTCGTCCACGCCGTCGGCAAGCTCCGCCGTGAATG
Organism: Burkholderiales bacterium; assembly: GCA_049691875.1. GTDB lineage: Bacteria > Pseudomonadota > Gammaproteobacteria > Burkholderiales > SG8-39 > JAABRB01. The sequence goes on from JBAVOG010000465.1 coordinate 1,185, forward strand.
GCCCGGTGACCACTTCTGCGTCGGGCACGGTTGCGGTGAGCGTGTCGAGCGCCGGAGGGCACTCGCGCGTATCGGCGACGCGCACCGTGGCACCTTGGCGCGCAACCCACTGCGCCATCGACAGCCCGGTTTCGCCCAGGCCCAGCACCAGCACCCGCTTTCCGCTCAACGCCATCAATGCAACCTGACCTTCATCTTAGCTTCAGGGTCGACAGACCGAACAGCACCAACATGATCGTGATGATCCAGAACCGCACCACCACCTGGGTTTCCTTCCATCCGCTCAGCTCGTAGTGATGGTGCAACGGCGCCATGCGCAGAATCCGCTTGCCGCCGGTCGCCTTGAAATAGAGCACCTGCGCCATCACCGAGACCGTTTCGGCGACGAACACGCCACCCATGATGAAGAGCACGATCTCCTGCCTTGCGATGACCGCCACGGTGCCGAGCGCCGCGCCCAGCGCCAAGGCGCCGACGTCTCCCATGAAGACCTCGGCGGGGTAGGCGTTGAACCAGAGAAACCCGAGTCCCGCTCCCGCGAGCGCCGCGCAGAACACGGTGAGTTCGCCGGCGCCGGGGATGTAGGGGAAGAGGAGATACTTGGCGAACACCGAGTGGCCGGTGACATACGCGAAGATTCCGAGCGCCCCGCCCACCATCACCGCGGGCATGATGGCAAGACCGTCAAGCCCGTCGGTCAGGTTCACCGCGTTGGACGTTCCCACGATCACGAGGTACGTGAGCACGATGAAGCCGAACACGCCGAGCGGATAGGCGACGTGCTTGAAGAAAGGCACGATCAAGGCGGATTTCGGCGGCAGATCCATGGAAAAGCCGCTGCCGATCCACTGGAGAAAGAGATCCACCGCCTGCGCATTGCTCGTGGCCGGCACGGCGAAGGCGAGATACACGGCCGCGGCCAACCCGATGACCGACTGCCAGAAGAACTTGGCGCGCGCGGAGAGCCCCTTCGGATTGCGGTGCACGACCTTGCGGTAGTCGTCGATCCAGCCGATCACGCCGAACCCAAGCGTGACGACGAGTACGCACCAGATGAAGCGATTGGTGAGGTCGCCCCAGAGCAGCGTGGTGACCCCGATCGACACCAGGAGCAGCGCACCGCCCATGGTCGGCGTCCCCGCTTTCGTGAGGTGGGACTGTGGGCCGTCGTCGCGCACGGCCTGGCCGATCCGGTATGCGGTGAGCTTGCGAATCATCGACGGGCCGAGCACGAACGAGATCGCGAGCGCAGTGAGCGCGGCAACGACCGCGCGCAACGTGATGTAGTTGAACACGTTGAATGCGCGGGTGTCCTGTCCGAGCCATTGGGCGAGGTCTAACAGCATTCCGCCGTCTCCTCGACGAGCCGCTCGACGACGCGCTCCATGCGCATGAACCGCGAACCCTTCACCAGGACCGTCGTGCCGGGGACGATCATGGGCGCGAGCGCCGCCAACAGGGCTTCGAGCGAATCAAGATGCACAGCGCCAGGCCCGAATGCGCTTGCGGCATGTTGCGCGAGCTGCCCGATCGTGAACAGCCGCGTGACGCCGGCGTCGCGCGCGTGGCGACCGACTTCCGCGTGGAAATCGACGCCCTGCACCCCGAGCTCGCCCATGTCACCCAGAACCATGACGCGCGCGCCGACCGCGCGGGATAGAACGTCGATAGCGGCACGCACCGAATCGGGGTTGGCGTTGTAGGTGTCGTCGATGAGTGTGGTCCCGTTGCGGCCGCTGCGCTGTTGCAGCCGGCCCTTGACGGCGCGGAATCCGGCGAGGCCTTCGGCTACCGACTCGAGCCCCGCCCCTGCCGCGGTGGCCGCTGCCGCGGCTGCCAGCGCATTGCGCACATTGTGCAGACCGGCCACGTGCAGCACCAAGGTGCTGCGGCCTTCCGGGGTCACGATCTCGAGCGCCGTCGTCGTGTCGGATTGGCGTTGAGTCGCGCGCACCGCCGCTCCGGCGGCCACACCGAAGTCCCGTACGATGCGCGCACCGGCCGCAGCGCGCCATGTCGTGGCATGGTCGTCGTCCGCGTTGATGACTGCGATGCCGTCCGCAGGCAACGCAGCGAGCAGCACGGCGTGCTCGGCGGCGACGTCGGCCACGCTCTTCATGAATTCCTGGTGCTCGCGCTGAGCGTTGTTCACGACGCCGATCGTCGGGCGTGCGATGGCCACCAGATATGCCGTTTCGCCGGGATGGTTCATGCCGAGCTCCACCACCGCCACGCGGTGCGCCGTGCGCAGCCGCAGGAGAGTGAGGGGCACCCCGATGTCGTTGTTGAGGTTCCCGGCCGTCGCGAGCACGTGCGCAGCGCCGAAGTGGGCGCGCAAGCAGGCCGCCGTCATCTCCTTTACGGTCGTCTTGCCGTTGCTGCCAACGATCGCGATGAGCGGGATCGCGAATCGCGCGCGCCAGTGCCGCGCCAGGTCGCCCAGTGCGCGTCGCGTATCGTTCACGACAAGCGCCGCGAGTCCGGCCTTCGTGCAACGGTCTGCCCCGGCGGGCTCGATCATCGCGGCCACAGCGCCGCGCTCCTTTGCCACGGCGAGATATTCGTGGCCGTCGAAGCGCTCGCCGCGCAGCGCGACGAACAGTGCGCCGGGTTCAAGGGTCCGGCTATCCGTCGAGACCGATTCGAATCGCGGATCGCCGCACTCGATGCGCGTGCCCAGTCCCTGCGCGGCTGCCGCCAGGTTCATCATGTCCGAGATGCCCCCGTGCTCTCCAGCGCAGCACGCGCCTCCGCTGCATCCGAGAATGGCAGCCGTACGCCTGCAACCTCCTGGTAGGTCTCGTGCCCCTTCCCGGCCACCACGACCACGTCACCGCGGACGCATCGCCGTACCGCCAGACGGATGGCCGCGCGTCGATCAGACTCGACCGCGTGCGCCACGCGCACGCCCGGCAGGATCTCCGCGATGATCTGATCGGGATCCTCGCCCCGCGGGTTGTCGCTCGTGACGACCACGAAATCCGCGTGCCGCGACGCTGCCTCTCCCATCAGCGGACGCTTGCCATGATCCCGCTCGCCGCCACAACCGAATACGCAGATCAGATTGCCGCCGCCTGTGCGCGCCACGTCCGCGACCGCAGCGAGGACCTTGTCCAGTGCGTCGGGACTATGCGCGTAGTCCACGACGATGAGGGGTCGATCGCCCCCGCCGATTCGTTGCATGCGACCGGGAATGGGCTGCAGCGCCTCCACTGCGCGCACCGACTCCGCGAGGGAATTTCCGGAAGCAAGGAGAACGCCCAGCACGCCGAGCAGATTCGCGACATTGAAACGGCCCAGCAGCGAGCTCTCGATGCGCGCATCGCCCCACGCACTCGCGAGCGCAAACGTGATGCCGCGATCGCCGATGGAAATGTCGTGCGCTTCGAGGTGGCGCTCGAGGCCCGCCTGCCGGCCGGCTCCACGGGTCAGGCTGTAGCCGATGCGCTGCACGGCCGCGCCTGCCAGCGACTGCGCGATGCGCGCGCCCAGCGCATCGTCGAGATTGAGCACCGCGTGCCGCAATCCGGGTGCCTGGAAGAGCTTCAGCTTCGCGGCTGCGTATGCCTCGAGGTCTCCGTGGTAGTCGAGGTGATCGCGCGACAGGTTGGTGAAGAGCGCCACATCGAAGCGCACGGCGTCCACGCGACCCTGATCGAGCCCGATCGACGAGACTTCCATGGCCGCCGCCTGCGCGCCATCCTGCACGAAGGCAGCGAGCTTCCGGTGCAGCACGATCGCGTCCGGCGTGGTGTTGGGATCAGGGTCGAGCCCATCAGGAGACGCGGTGGCCGCGTCGAGAAGCCCGCTGCCGAGCGTCCCGATCACGCCCGTCTTGCGGCCGAGACCGGAAAGTGCCTGTGCGATCCACTGACTGCACGAGGTCTTCCCATTCGTGCCCGTCACGCCGATCACCCAGAGCTTCTCGGACGGCCGGCGGTACACCTCGTCTGCGAGCGGGCCTGCGAGGGCGCGCAGATGGTCGGCCGACAGGTTCGGCACGCGCCATGCGGCATCCCATTCAAATCCCGCCCTTTCCCACAGCACCGCCGCGGCGCCGCGCTCGATTGCCGCGCCGATGTGGCGCCGTCCGTCGGCGCGCGCACCCGGATATGCCAGGAAGACATCGCCTGGCGCGAGCGTGCGGCTGTCGGCACCGAGTCCGATCACCTGGACCCCCGCGTCACGCAGGTGTTTGAGGATGGCGAGAACTGGGTGCGATGCACTAGACACTTTCCCTGACTTCCGCTTCGGGACCCGGAAGCTCGATCGGCTTCATCGGTGCGTCGGGCGGCACGCCCAGGATGCGCAGTGCGCCGGCCATGACGGCGGCGAATACGGGCGCCGCGATCGTGCCTCCGTAGTACTGGCCATCGGACGCCTCGTCGATCAGTGCGGCGATCACGAGCCGCGGATTGGAAGCGGGGGCGAGCCCCACGAAAGACGAGATGTACTTGTCGGGCGCGTAACCGCCGTTCTCCAGCTTGTGAGCCGTGCCGGTCTTGCCGGCGACGTGGTAGCCCATAATCTGCGCGCGCGCTCCCGTCCCTTCGGGATGCGTTGCGAGCTCGAGCATCGTCAGGACTGCACGCGCCGTTTCCGGTGCAATGACCGGTACACCGCGCGGCGGCGCATCCAGCTTGACGAGCGAGAGCGGCAAGAGCTCGCCGTCGCGCGCGAAGACGGTGTAGGCGCGCGCGAGCTGCAGCAGGCTGACGGAGATGCCGTGACCGTACGACATGGTCGCCTGCTCGATCGGCTTCCAGGTCTTGTACGGACGCAGCTTTCCGCCGGCCTCGCCGGGAAAGCCGAGCTCGGACTCCCTGCCGAACCCCACCTGCTCGAACAGATCCCAGAGCACCTGTGGCTGCAGCATCAATGCAACTTTCGCTGCGCCGACGTTCGAGGACTTCTGGATCACCTGCGTGACCGTCAACTGCTCGGACGGATGGGCATCGCGGATCGTGGCCGGGCCGATCGTGAGCGTGCCCGGCGCAGTCGAAATCCGCGTGAGTGGCGTGACGCGTCCCGCGTCGATCGCCGCAGCGATGGTGAGCGGCTTCAGCGTCGATCCGGGCTCGAAGATGTCGACGATCGCCCGATTGCGGAGCGCTCCACCGGTGAGCTGGGTGCGATTGTTCGGGTTGTACGTCGGAAGGTTCGCGAGCGCCAGGACCTCGCCGGTGCGCGCATCGAGCACGACGATCCCCCCGCCCTTGGCGCGGTGCATGCGAACCGCATCGCGCAGCTTGCTGAACGCAAGGCTCTGGATGCGGCTGTCGAGCGCCAGCACGATATCGCCGCCGTGCTGCGCCGGCCGGGTCCCTTCGAGATCCTCGACGATCTGGCCGCGTCGATCCTTGATGACGCGCCGGGCACCGGCACGGCCGGCGAGCTGCTCCTCGTAGGCGAGCTCGATGCCCTCCTGGCCGTGACCGTCCACGCTCGTGAATCCCACCGCGTGAGCAGTCACCTCTCCGCCGGGATAGTAGCGCCGGAATTCCTGGTTCTGATGGATGCCCGCCAGTCCCAGCGCCGCGACGCGCTCGGCGACTTCGGGCGAGACCTGACGCTTCATGAACACGAAATCGCGACCTTGTCCCGTGAGTCGCTTCTGCACCTCGTCCTCGGACATGTCCAGGACCTTGGCGAGATGCGCGAGCTCGCTGCGTGAGGCGACGACGTCCTCGGGAATTGCCCAGATTGATTTGACCGGCGCGCTGACGGCGAGTGCCTCGCCGTTGCGATCGAGAATGCGACCGCGGTTGGCCGGGACTTCCAGCACGCGGCTGTAGCGCGACTCGCCTTTTGCCTGCAGGAATCCGTACTCGAGGCCCTGCAGATAGAAGGCACGCCCCAGGAGCACCGCCAGGGCGCCGGCGATCAGCACGACCACCAGCCGCGCGCGCCACAAGGGGAGTGGAGGAGCGAGCACCGGGCTTTCCGCAAACTTCATCGATCCTCCACCGTTCGCGCGGCCTGCTCACGCCGCAGAACGTGGATCTGGCGCGGATCCGGCGCCCGCATATCCAGCCGCTCCCGCGCGAGCTTATCGACGCGTGATGGCAGTGCCCAGGTCCGCGTTTCGAGCTCGAGCTGGCCCCACTCGACGTCTAGCGCCTTGGTGCGCGCCTGCTGGCGCTCGAGCTCGGCGAACAGTTTTCGGGCCTTGTGCTGCGACGTGACCAGACCCAGCGCACAGACCGTCAGCAACACGAGCAATAGGAGATTAAGCCGCGCCACGTGTGGCACTCCGATGGCGATGGCCGGGCAGGTTCATGACAGATCAGGCCGGCTTTTCGGCCGTGCGCATGATTGCACTGCGGGCACGCGGGTTCGCGGCGATCTCGGCGGCGCCCGGTCGGATCGGCTTGCCCAGGATCGCCAGGTCGGGTCTTGGCATTTCGTGAGCGCGAAGCGGCAGGCGGTCGGGGACCGCGGGACGCGCCCGATCACTCATGAACCGCTTCACGATCCGGTCCTCCAGCGAGTGAAAGCTGATCACCACCAGCCGGCCGCCCGGTCTGAGCAGGTGCAGCGCCTGAGGAAGCGCTAGCGACAACTCCTCAAGCTCCTGATTGACGTGAATCCGTACAGCTTGGAAGGTGCGCGTCGCCGGGTCCTGGTGAGCCTCGCGCGTCCGGACGGCCGCACCCACGATGCGGGCAAGTTCGCCGGTTGTGCGAATCCCTCCGCGTGCCCGAGCAGCAACAATCGCCTTTGCAATCTGGCCAGCAAACCGTTCTTCGCCATAGGTCTTGATCACCCCTTTTATTTCGGCTTCGCTCGCTCCCGCGAGCCACTCCGCTGCCGTCACGCCCCGCGTCCGGTCCATGCGCATGTCGAGCGGCGCATCGAGTCGGAAGCTGAACCCCCGTTCCGCCTCCTCCAACTGAGGCGCAGATACGCCGAGATCGAACAGCACACCGTCCGCCTCGGCGACGCCCTGCGCCGCCAGTACTTCCGCCAGCGCGCCGAAGCGCGCGTGGCAAATTCCGAACCGGGCGTCCGGGACGCCCGCACCTGCCGTGACCGCAGCGCGATCCCGGTCGAGTGCTATCAGCCTGCCCCGCGGGCCGAGCCGGGCGAGGATGGCGCCGCTGTGACCGCCCCGGCCGAACGTCGCGTCGACGTACGTGCCGTCCGGTCTCACGTTCAGCGCCACCACCGCCTCCTCGAGGAGGACGGTCCTGTGTTCCATCAAAGCGCGAAATTCTCGGTCCCCGGCGGCGGCGCGCTACCCGCGACTGTCATCGCCTGCGCGAGCTTCTGCTCCCACGCCTCCACGTCCCAAAGCTCGAAATGGCTCCCTTGTCCGACGAGCATCGCCTGCCGCTTCAGGTTCGCGAACTTGCGCAATGCAGGCGATACGAGGATGCGGCCCGAGCCATCCAGCTCGAGTTCTTCAGCGAATCCGACGAGCAGGCGCTGCCACCAGCGGGCCTGCTCGTTGAAGCTGGACAGCGCCTGGATGCGCGCCCCGATGGGCTCCCAGGCGACCTTGGGATAGAGGAGGAGACAGCCGTCGGGATGTGCGGTCAGAACGACCGCGCCACCGCCCGAGGAAAGCGGATCGCGATGCCGCGTCGGGACCGCCAGGCGTCCCTTTGCGTCAAGACTGAGCTCGCTTGCTCCCTGAAACACCGCTTCCCCACCTGGCGGGCGCAATGGGGCGGTTGCCCCATCGTTTCCCACCAAACGACACTTTTCACCACTTTAGTAGAGAAGTCAGAGGTGGTCAAGGCGAAGGCCGTGATTTTTTTAACTGTGACAATGACTTAAGGCCATCTTCCGGATTCCTGATGTGTTCCAAGAAGAACTTGCTATAAATCAGAAAGATAGCATTGATATTCTATGTAATTTATCAAATGTCGGTGTTTTCCGGCACCGCGAGCGCGGGAGATCCGGCGAAATCCCGAAGCGTCCGCGACCGATCGCCCGGCCGGGAGTCTGAAAGTCCGCTGCAACGCCACGCGGCGATGCCATTGTCATCGAAGGCGAAGGTGTAGTTTCATCTCGCACCGCCGGCACTCGCGCGCACCGGCCTGTAAGAACTTTGTCGCGGGACTGTCTCAATGCACGTTCAGAATGCGCCGCGGCAGTGAGACCCCGCAATTGTTGAAGGTCGCTCCGACGCGAGGTAAACCGCGCATGCTTGACCAGGCAGTCGAACGGAGAAAGTTCTCCACCGCGCATCGGTATTCAGTCTCTCTCGCACGAACGCTGAGCGAGGTCCGGGACGCGCAGCGGCTACGCTACGCGGTCTTCTCGGGCGAGATGGGCGCACGCCTCATCGGTCCCGAGCCCGGTGTCGACGAAGACCGCTTCGACGCGTTCTGCAAGCACCTGATCGTGCGCGACGCGCGCACTTGCAACGCGGTCGGGACATACCGGATCCTGTCACCCCATGCCGCGCGCGCGGCGGGTGGCTACTACTCGGATCAGGAATTCGATCTGTCGCGACTGGCGCACCTCACGCCGCACTTGGTGGAAGTCGGCAGGTCCTGCATCCACCCGGATTACCGGACGGGAACCGTGCTCTCGCTGTTGTGGAGCGCGCTCGTCCGATACATGATCACAAACTCGTTCGAGTACCTCATCGGCTGCGCGTCGATCAGCACTGCCGACGGCGGGTACGGCGCGTCCACCATCTACCGTGAAGTCGCTGCACGCCACATTGCTCCCCCCGAGTTACGGGTCACTCCCCGCTGTCGATTGCCGATCGAAGACCTTCACTCGGACATGCGTCGGGAGCTTCCGCCGCTCGTGAAGGGCTACATGCGCCTAGGCGGCTATGTCGGGGGCGAGCCGGCCTGGGATCCCGATTTTCACAGCGCCGATCTGTTCGTGCTGGTGCCGATGGCCCGGCTCGATACCCGCTACCTGCGCCATTTCCTCGGGGTTGCGGGCTCGCTCACCGAGTCCATGTAGATGCCGATCGAGAAACCTTGCGATCGGTCCCGAGATCGCAGCGACCGCAACGATCCCGCGCATCAGTCTCGGTCTCCGGTGTCCCGTTCAGTCCGCGGAGCGGCAAACACGCGGGACTGTCGTCCGCCTGCCGGAACGCCGGACAGTGCGGCGAGGTTACACGCGCTCGATGACGAGCGCGATGCCCTGCCCGACCCCGATGCACATGGTGCACAGCGCATAGCGGCCCTTGATGCGCTCGAGTTGATTGAGCGCGGTGGCGACGAGGCGCGCCCCGGACGCACCGAGCGGATGGCCGATCGCAATCGCCCCGCCATTTGGATTCACGTGGGCCGCATCATCGGGCAAGCCGAGATCGCGCGTCACGGCCAGCGCCTGCGCAGCAAATGCTTCGTTCAGCTCGATGACGTCCATCTGTCCGATCTTCAGACCCGTCCGCTCGAGAACCTTTCGCGTGGCGGGAGCGGGACCGACACCCATGATGCGTGGCGGAACGCCTGCCACACCCATTGCAAGCACCCGCGCGCGAGGCCTCAGCCCGTGCCGCTTCATGCCCGCCTCGGACGCGAGCAGCAGCGCACAGGCGCCATCGTTCACGCCCGATGCGTTACCCGCCGTGACGGTGCCACCTTCCTTTACGATCGGCTTCAGCTTGACGAGCGCCTCCAGCGTCGTGTCGGGACGCGGATGCTCGTCGATCGCGAAGACCTTCGGGTCGCCCTTTCGCTGCGGGATGGGCACTGCGACGATTTCGCCCTGGAAGAATCCGGCCGCGTTCGCCACCTCCCAGCGGCTCTGGCTACGCAGCGCAAACTGATCCTGATCCACGCGTGCGACATTAAATTCCGCGGCGACGTTCTCCGCGGTCTCCGGCATCGAATCGGTGCCATACTTTGCCTTCATGGCCGGATTGACGAAACGCCAGCCGATCGTGGTGTCGTAGATTTGCGCGTTGCGCGCGAATGCGCTGTCCGCCTTGTTCATCACGAAGGGCGCCCGCGTCATGCTCTCGACGCCCCCGGCAAGCACGAGATCCGCCTCGCCCGCCTTGATCGCACGTGCCGCGTTGCCGACTGCGTTCAGGCTCGACCCGCACAGCCGGTTCACGGTCGCGCCGGGCACTTCCTGCGGCAACCCCGCCAGCAGCAGCGCCATCCGGCCGACATTTCGGTTGTCCTCGCCCGCCTGGTTCGCGCAGCCGTACACGACGTCGTCGAGCTCGCCCCATGCCACCTTCGGATTGCGCTCGACGAGCGCCCTGATCGGGATGGCGGCAAGATCATCGGCGCGAATTGTCGCTAGCGCGCCGCCGTAGCGGCCGAACGGCGTGCGCACGGCGTCGCAGATGAAAGCATCGTTCATGGGGAAAATCTCCTTCCTTGGCCGGCGTTATCGCCGGCCAAGGAAGGATAGCGCAGAATCCGCGCACCGCAACGCGCGCGCTACTTCTTCGGTGACTCGATGACTTTCACGTCGTCCTTGGTGATGACGAACGCGGTCAGGTCTTCGCCGATCAGGAGCGGCCCCTTATATGTCGTGCGCGTCATCTCGAGCACGTCCTCTTCCTTCAGCGGCTTGATCTTCGGCGTGCCGAGCAACACGAAGTGGTAGTACACGGCGAGCTTCGGATGTGCCCGAGCGAATACCGTTCCCGCTTCCTCCGGGCTGGTGTGATGCGCCATGATCACCTTGAACACCGGAATTTTCAGCAGCTCCGGCCGCGCGGCTGCAACCTGGTGTATGAGCAGGTCGACTCCGGTTGCATGCTTGATCAGATTCTCGTCGAGTTTGGTATCGCCGGAGATAAGCACCGATCGCCCGTCATAGTCGATTCGATATCCGAAAGCCGGCTTGATGAGCTCGCCGTGATTCACGGCGAAAGCGGTCACCTTGACGCCGTCCTTTTCGTACACTACCCCTTCGACGATCTCCGTCGCGTTCACGGAAACCGCCTTGACGGGCAGGTTCTGGTCCTTGATCCGTGTCTGGATATCCCAGTCGTACGCCTTCTGGAGTCCCTCCATCAGATTGGCCGTACCCGCGGGTCCGTAGATCACGAATGGTCCGTCGCGCCCTGCGTAGGCGGCGCGCAGCCACCCGGTGAGCCACAGATCGGGGATCCCGACAACGTGGTCAGAATGCAAGTGCGTGAGGAACACTGCGCCGACCTGCCCGAGCTTCAACTTCGACTGGAGGAGCCGCTGCGTCACGCCGCGGCCGGCGTCGAACAGCAGGTTCTGGCCGTTGACCTGCACGAGCGTTCCCGGACCGAAGCGATTCATGAGGGGCGCCGGGCTGCCGGTTCCCAGGAGCGTGACCTTGAAATCCGGCCCGGTGGGAGCCGCCTTGGATTGCGCGTGAACCGGTCCCGCGAGCAGGGCAAGTAGCGCAGCGATTAGAGCGAGGTCACGAGTGTGCATGTCGAGTTCTCCTTCGGTCGAGTTTGCGGCGCTCTGTCCGGCGCTTCCGTGAATACACGCACCGGCCGGCTGGTCGATGCGACATGAATCGGTCGTCGACGGGCCGCGGCCTGTCACTTTCCGCTCAGACGAGCACCAGGCTGATCTGAGGAAAGGCGATCAGGATCACGAGCACGCCGAGCATGACCAGCGCAAACGGCAGCGCGCCCATGAAGACGTCGTTCAGGCTGATCGACTGATCGTCGATCGTGGCGCGGATCACGAAGCACGAGATGCCGAACGGCGGCGTGAGCAGGCCGATCTCCGCGCCGATCACGGTGATGATCCCGAACCACACGAGATTGACGTTGAAGGGATCGAGGGCCTGCAGGAAGAGCGGCACCACGATGAGGATGATGGAAGCCGTATCGATGATCGTGCCGAGCAGCAGCAGCACCACCACGTAGAGCGCCATGAAACCCGCTAACGAGAGGCCGAGGGATTCGACCCACTCACCGAACACGGTGGGCAATCCCGCGATGCCGAGCATCCGGCTGTAGATCGAGGCGGCGATGATCAGGAAGAGGATGTTGGCCGTGATGTGACCGGTATCGACCAGCGCGCTCCAGATCGCCTTGGCCGACAGCCGTCGTTTGACCGCGCCCAGAATCATCGCCACGACGGTCCCGCCGGCCCCCGCCTCGACCGGCGTCATCACACCTCCGTAAATTCCGCCCAGCACGGTGAGCACCAGCACCACGATCGGCCCGAGTTTGGTGAAAACGTCCCGCAACAGGGTGCGCAGCGCAAGACCCTCGCCCCGGATGATGTCGGTCCCGACGAAACGCGGTGCCACAAGGAAAAAGACCGGAATGGCCACGCAGTACGCCACGGCGAGCAGGATGCCCGGAAAGACCCCTGCGAGGAACATCGCGCCCACCGACTGTTCCGTGACGACCGCGTAGATGATGAGCATCACGCTCGGCGGAATGATCATGCCCAGCACCGAGCTGCCCGCCACGATTCCCACGGCGAAGCGCCGCCCATAACGAAATCGGATCATTTCGGGTACTGCCACTTTGGCGAACACCGAGGCGGACGCGATCGAAGATCCCGTCACCGAGGCGAAGATCGCGTTTGCCGCCACGGTCGCCATTCCCAGTCCGCCACGCACCGGCCGGAAGATCTCGTTTGCGAGATCGTAGACATCGCGGCCGAGCCCCGCCCGACTCACGACGAGTCCCATCATCACGAACAGCGGAACCGTTGCGAACGTCTCCTCGGATACGGAGTCCGCAATCGCGAGGGAAAGCAGGCTAAAAGAGATCTCCGTGTTCTTGAGCAGCACCACTCCGACGAACGAGATCAAGCCGAGCGCGATGGCGATGTGCACGCCCGAGTAGATCGCAATGACGATCGCCACCACCGACACGATGCCGACTGTGACGCCGGTCACTTCCATGTGCTAGGCCACTCCTGACTCGTGATGACTGAAACGAGCATTGCTCAGCGGCCCCTATCGCAGATGCCGCCACGCAACCGCACAGTGGATGGGCTCACGCCGCGTCGGAACGGTCGCCTTGCGCCTGCCGGAAAGCGGCGAAGCTGAGCCGGAGAAACTGGATCAGGCACACCGTGAGGCCGACGACGATGATCGTCTTCACCGGCCATACCGGGGCGGTGAAGATGCCGTCGTTGCCGATGTACGAGCCCCGGTCGATCGCCTCCTTCAGCAGCGAGACGGAGCCCCAGAGACCGATGCCCATGAATACCGCTCCCAGACCGCAGAAGGCGCACTGCATCGCCGCGCCAACGCGCGGCCAGCGCAGATTGCATATACCGAGGATCGAATCGGCCCGCGTCAGCCGTCCTGTTCGGATCGTGTCGGCGAGCTGCATGAAGACGATGCCCACGACCGAGATCTGGATCATCTCGTGGGTACCCTCGATCGGATGATTCAGAAACGTTCGCCCGAGAGCGTCGGACGTGACGAGCAGGACGAGCAACAGGATCCAGAACGACCCGAGCGCGTTCATTCCGATCACGAGTCGGTCGAACACCTCGGCGCGTACTGATTGCTGCGCGCCCTGATCCGGCCTGGCAGCGCTCATGCGCGCTTCAAGCTTTCGTGAGGACTATTCCTTGTCCCACTGACGCTCGAGCGGCTGCTTTGCCGCGCGCATCGCGTCCATGTAATACGAGAGCATCGCGGTTCCCTGCAGGCCCTCCTTGTCGAGATCCTGCGCCCATTCCTGCGCGATGTTCGGGATCGCCTTCGCCCACTTGCTGCGGTCGGCCAGCGAAAGTACCACGACCTTGCCGCCGGCCTTCTTGTACGTTTCAAGACTCGAGTCACCCAAGTTTGCGGCGAGCTTCGCCAGATGATCGCGATACTGGATGGCGACCTCCGCCAGGACCTTCTGCACCTCTTGCGGCAGCTTGTTCCACGAGTCCTTGTTGACCGAGACGACCTTGCTGTTCATCGTGCCGATATCCGCCTTCATCATGTAGGGCGCGACTTCTGCCAGCTTGAACGTCGCGGCGGCTTCCGGCCACAGCATGCAGCCATCCACGACGCCCGTCTGGATCATGTTGTAGTAGTTGTTCAGGCTTCCGGCAACCCCCACTGCCCCGGTCGGCGGAAGATAGCGGAGATTCGGGCCAGCGCTCGCGATCTTCATTCCTTCGTAGCCCTTGAGGTCCTTGGCCTCGTTCTTGGAGAACATCTGGTAGCTGTCGAGCACCACCGAGTTCGTGAGGTAGACCTGGTTGTAGGAGTCGAACGTCTTCTTGATCCCCGGAAATTTGTCGGCGAGATCGTCGATGGTCTTCGCAACCAGCGCCGGATCGGTCGTGGTGAACGGTGTCATGTAGGCGACGGACATAATCTTCATCTTATCGCCGTAGATCGCGGTGGTCACGATCCCGATGTCGCCGAGCCCCTTTTGGATGCCTTCCAGCACGCCGGTCGGCTTGACGATCTGGCCGCCCCACGCCTGGTTCCAGCGAATCTTGTACTTGCCGTCTTTTGCAAGGCGCTTGTCGACCTCGGGGATATAGAAATTGATGAACTCCTTTACCCAGAGTGCCCGTGGCGGGTACCCGTCGATCGCGGTCAGATTGATGGTCTGCTGCGCCAGGGCGGGCGCGGCCATTGCAGCGGTCAGCGCGAGTGCCGCTATACCGAGCGGGCCGGCCAGTCGTTTGGTGATGGTCATGAGATCTCCTCCTTCCGATTAATGCCCACAACCGCCCGGACGGCCGGGTGGGACGGGACGATCCTTGCTCAAGGGAGCGAGCGCGTGCAGAATGATTATCCCTGCACTTTTGTCGATTTTATCGCCAGCAGTGGCATTATTACCGCAAATCCATCTCACCGCAAATTGTCCGGGCGGCGACGCCTATTGGGGCTTGCCGGTTTGGATGGCTTCACGCGTGTAGCTCGGGTCGAAAGTGAACGAACCGCCAAGCAAAGCCGCAGTGGCCGATAATTCAGCTGCCGGGAGCCCGAGTACGCTGGCGACGGCAGTCTACGAGCGATTGCGCCGCGACATTCTCGGTGGCGTCCTGCGGCCCGGACAGAAGCTGCAGGTGGAGTTCGTGCGCGACAAGTATCAGGTCGGCAATTCGCCGGTGCGCGAGGCACTGAGCCGGCTCTCGTCGGACGGCCTTGTCGAGCGGCGCGAGCAGCGCGGTTTCTACGTCGCGCCCATTTCCGCGGACGATCTGCGGGAGCTCATTAAGACGCGCTGCTGGGTGGAGGCGATCGCGCTACGCGAGTCGATCGCCGCACGGACACCCGAGTGGGAGGAGGGTCTGGTCCTCGCCCTGCACAGGCTCTCGCGCGTCCCGCGATCGCTCAACTCGGAATCCTTCGCGACCAATCCGGAGTGGGAGCAGCTGCATCGCGCGTTCCACATCGCGCTGATCCGCGACTGCGGCTCGCGCTGGCTGCTCGCCTTCTGTGAAGGAATGATCGATCAGGCCTACCGCCATCGACAGCTCGCCGTGGCCAAGATCTACCCCGAGCGCAACGAGGCCGACGAGCATCGCGCAATTGTCCAGGCCGCCATCGAGGGCGATGCCGATACGGCGGTGCGCGAGCTCGCAGCCCACTACCAGCGCACCGCGAAGATCATCCTCGAGTGCATGGATGCGGCGTCGCAACCGCAGAACCCGCCGCGTCGGGGACGCGCGGCACGCAAACAGCCTGCGCGCCTCAGGAGCGCGTGACGGTCCAGACTTCCTGAAGATCCGTGCCGCATGCGCGGATCACCTTGGAAACCGCGCAATACTTGCGCAGGCCGGTCTTGGCCGCCTCGATTGCCGCTTCCGGTGCATCGGTGACGATGTCGACGAACAGCGTCATCTTCGGAAACGGCACATCCACCTCTTCCTCTAGCAGCACGCCGCGCCGATCGAGCTGCGCTTCGAGACGCATGCTCATCTTCTGCAGCTTGATACCGTGGAAGTCCGCGCATTTGTGGAAGATCGTGTTCGTGCAGCCGAGCAGCGCTGCCATCAACGTCTCGGTCGGCGACAAACCCTGGTTGGTGCCACCCCGCTCGATCGGCTCGTCGATCACGGAGCTCACGTCGCGCACCTTCACGTCGGTGCGTGCATGCGTGGTCGCCTCCGCGGTGAACCTGTACGTCACGACCGTCTTCTGCTTCACAACTACCATCACTTGCTCCTTGGTTGCCTCGTACGAGGCCGCGGCGCGCTACCGCGCGGCGCTTTCGGCGACGATCGGATTGCGCAACACCCCGATTCCGTCGATTTCGATTTCGACCACGTCCCCGGGCTTCATGAAGACCGGCGGGTTTCGCGGATAGCCGACGCCGGAAGGCGTCCCCATCGCGATGAGGTCGCCCGGTTCGAGCGTCATGCCCTCGCTCAGGATCGCAATGGTCGTGGCGACGTCGAAAATCATCCGGTCGGTGTTCGAGTCCTGCATCACCGTCCCGTTCAGCCGCGACTGGATACGCAACCCTTTCGCCCCGGGCGGCAGCTCACCGGCAGTGACCAGCCATGGACCGAATCCGCCCGTCGCGTCGAAATTCTTGCCCATCGTCCACTGGGTGGATTTGCGCTGGTAGTCGCGGATCGAACCGTCGTTGAAGCAGCTGTAGCCTGCTACGTGCTCAAGGGCTGTTTCCTTCGGGATGTGTCGGCCGCCCCGCCCGATAACGACCATCAGCTCGGCCTCGTAGTCGAGCTTCTCGGAGCACTCGGGCCGCACGATGGGCGCGCCGTGCGCCGTGAGCGACATCACGCTGCGCATGAAGAATGCGGGATAAGTCGGCGGCGGGTGATTCCCCTCGGCCGCGTGATCGGCGTAGTTCAGCCCGAGACAGACGATCTTGGGTGGCGTGCTGACCGGCAGCTGGAACTCGAGTGTCTCGAGCGACAGACGTCGGCCCAAGGTTGCTTCCGATAATGCTTCGGCAAGAGCGCTCAAACCCCCGCGCTGCCGCAGAGCCATGCCGAGTTCCGCGGACTGGCCCGTGGCCGTGACGTTTACGACTTGGTCGCCCTCGACGACCCCCAGGGCGTGACTGCCACCCGCCCGGAACGCGACGATGCGCATCCGCGTTCTCCTCTCTTGGCAATGCTGGATTGATAATCGCGACCCGGGCCCGTGTCAATCCGAATATCGACAACATGGCTGAGCGCGGGATTATATTCGATACGTCTGGCTGACCGTCAGCTCCGTCGCGCCCAGGGCAGGAAGCGCCGCGCGAGCCAGCCGATCAACACCTCGAATCCCACGCCCGCCGCCACCAGCACAACGACCGCGACGAACGCTTCGTTGTGCTTGAACGTGCGCGAGTTGAACAGGATGAAGTAGCCGAGACCCGGAATCGAGATGAAGAACTCGGCGACGACCGCGCCGATCAATGCACGGCCCGCCGCGAGCCGCAGTCCGGCGAGCAGGTATGGCAGCGAAGACGGCAAGACAATGTCCAGCAATACCCGCCACTTGCCGGCGCGGAACGACCGGGCGACTTCGAGGTACTCCGGAGGAACGGAGCGTGCGCCGTCGCACGTGTTCACGGCGATCGAGAAGAACGCGGCAAAGACCACAACAGCGAGACGCGCATCCGCCGTGTACCCGAACCACAGCGTGACGAGCGGAAGTACCGCGACCATCGGCGTCGCGAACAGGCTGTTCACGTAATAGCGCAGGCCGTACTCCACGGCGCGTACGCGCCCCATCATCAACCCGACGGCCGTGCCCGCGACGATCGAGATCGCGAGGCCGTTTGCAACGGCACCGAGTGTGGCGCCCGCCGCCGCCCAGAAGAGTGCGCTCGACAGAACGGATGGCAAAGCTCGCATTACTCCGGTCGGCGTCGCAACATAGGCGGGGGCGAATGCCCGCACGACCAGTTCCCAGGCCAGCAGCAGGACCAGCCCGGCCGCGAGCTTGAGAAACCAGGGTTTGTCGCCCAGTCGCTGACGCGGCTCGCGCACCCCGCTGGCGACGATGACGCCGCTCACTCGGACACCCCCCGCCAGCGCGCAAAGTGACGCTCGAGCATGCGGCCCAGGTCAATCAGCACGACACCGAGCACGATGATGACCAGCATCACTGCAAGCATCAGCGACGTGTCGAAGTTCTGCGAGCCCATCATGATCTCCTGCCCCAGACCACTCGGCGAAAGGAAGAACTCGGCCGCGACCATGCCCACGAGCGCCCGTCCGATCGCGAGGCGGACGCCGGTCATCATGTAGGGCAGCGTGTAGGGAATCATCACGTCGCGCCAGAGCTGCCACTCGCCGGAGCGGAACGACTGCGCCACCTCGACCAGCTCCGGCCGCACGCTGCGTGCGCCCTCGATCGTGTTGTAGAGCACCGGGAACACCGCGAACAGGAAGACCACCAGCAATTTGGGCGCGAACCCGAAGCCCATCATTGAAAGAATGAAGGGAATGAGTGCGACCATCGGTGTCGCGTAGAGGACCATGACGTAGTTTTCGATCGCGATCCGCAGCCGCGCGGAGCGCGCGAGGAGCAAACCGAAGGGCGCGCCGACTACTACCCCTAGCAGCAACCCGGATGCGAATAGCGAAAGCGAGGTCGCCGCGCGCGCGGCGAGCACACCGGTCGTGGTCAGTTCCCAGAGGCGCGCCAGGGTCGTGGACAGCGGCACCCAGAACGCACCGGACGCGAAGTGTCCCGCCACTTCCCAGACGAGTGCACCCGCGGCGAGGCTCGCGCCCATCGCGGTGTAGCGTACCCAGCGCGCTTCCTTGCTCAAAGGGCTTTGTGTGGTGCCGTCGATCGATCAAATCGAACGCGGGAGCCGGCTACGCCGGCTCCCGCGTTCAGCTCGCGCGACTGCAGGTCGCGCGCAATATGCTGCGCTCAGGATCGTTCGCTCAGGGCTTGGCCATCGCGTTCGCATCGCGCCAGATCGTGACGTCGATCAGCGTCTCGTAGGGCACGGGCTCCTTGTCGGGCTTAATGTTGCCGACTTTCTTCATCACATTGCCGAGCACCTCGAAGTTCTTCTTGGTCAGGCCGTCCGTGCCTTGCGGCCAGAACTCCATGGCGATGTATTTCTTCAGCGCCTTCTCGGCGAAGTCGGCCGAACGGCCGGTGGGCGCTGCATCCTGCGCAACCCTGGCGTGGTTCGCGGGATCTCGCATGAAGCGCTCCGCGTCGATCAGACCCGCAACCATGCGCACGTACGCGTCGCGGTTCTTGGCAAGATTGTCCTTGCGAACCGTGAGGAGCAGATAGTGATCGATGGGGCGCGAGTCCTTCTGGGTCACGACCACTTTGAGCGGCTTCTTGCTTTCGTGCTCGATGACCGGGATGTCGTCGATATGCAGGACGCCGTACTTCAGCTGTCCCGCGACCATCGCCGTCCCGACGTTCGAGCTCAGCCCCACTTGCTGGACGTCGTCGATCTTCATCTTGCAGGCGACGAGCATGGTCCGCAGCGCAATGGAACGCGCGCCTCCGACCGAGTCGACGCCGACCGGCTGCCCTT
Organism: Burkholderiales bacterium; assembly: GCA_049691875.1. Lineage (GTDB taxonomy): Bacteria > Pseudomonadota > Gammaproteobacteria > Burkholderiales > SG8-39 > JAABRB01. Next base: position 20,518 of record JBAVOG010000465.1, read on the forward strand.
TCATGCCCTCGCAGCTCCCGGCGGGATCCATGGAGCCGATCACCCAGTCAGGGTGCTCCATGCCCCAGATGCCCACCAGCGGGACTCCGGTATTCGAGACCTGGCTGATGATGAGCGGCGTGGGCGGGAGCGCGGCCGCGATCTCTCCTGACGCGACCGCGCGCGAGGCCGCGGCGCCGGTCTCGAATGCACGGACGGTCACGTCAACGCCGTGCTTCTTGAAGAAGCCCTCCTTCTCCGCCACCAGCGCGATCGTGCCGCCGAACACCGGTGGGATGCCGGGAATTCCGAGCGTCATTTTCTGCTGCGCGAAACCCGCCGCGGGGGCGAGCGCGGACAGGAGCAAAACCCACGCCGCCTGTCTGAGCATCATTGCAAATCCTGCCTGATTCATCTTGTTTCCTCCTCCTTCGGTGGGCAGGTGGCCTGCCCGGGTTGACTGCTCTTCTAGTAATCTGCTTGCGCTGGTTCAGTGCGTCACCTCGAACTCCGCCTTGCGAGCGTCTGCCATCAGGGTTCCCCAGACGTATTCCCGCAATTCCGCGAAGCGCGGTTCGGAGAGCGTCGCGCGAGTGCGCGGTCGCGGAAGATCGACGCGGATGTCCTCGTGCACGCCGGCGGGTCGGCCCTTGAGGACGACAATACGATCACCCATGAGCACAGCTTCCTCGATCGAGTGGGTGACGAACACCATGGTGGTCGGCCGCATCTCCCAGATGCGCAGCAATTCGAACTGCAGGATCTCGCGGGTCTGCGCATCAACCGCGCCAAACGGCTCGTCCATCAGCAGCACGCGCGGTTCGATCGCGAGCGCGCGCGCGAGCCCGCAGCGCTGCTGCATGCCGCCGGAGATCTGATACGGATAATGGTTCTCGAACCCGTTCAGTCCCACGAGATCGATGAATTGCGGCACCGTTTCGGCGATCGCGGCAGCCGATGCGCCGGCAAGCTTGATGCCGTAGGCCACGTTCTGGTACACGGTCTTCCAAGGGAAGAGCCCGAAGTGCTGAAAGACCATCGCGACCCCTTCGCGCGGCTCGACGACCGGCTCGCCCTCGATCGAGATCTCGCCTTCCGTCAGGGGCATGAGACCGTCGATGGCCCGCAGCAGCGTCGTCTTGCCGCACCCCGACGGGCCGATGATCGCAATCACCTCGCGGCTGCCGACCGAGAAGCTCACGTCGCGATAGACCTGGTGGTCGCCGAAGCGCTTCCCGGCACCCACGACGACGATGCGCGGCTGGTCGCCCGACGCGGATTTCTTCTTCTCGTTTGCCATGCTCGTTGGACCTTTCCCGGCTCAGCTCAGACCGTCGCTGACCGGAACATTCTCGGGTTTGATGTCCATTCCGGACGCTTTCGCGGCGAGCGAGATCAGCGCGGCAAAATCCTGGTCGGCATACCCATTACCAATCAGGGTCTGAATGATGTCACGGGTGACCGAAGTGAGCGGCATGGCCACGTCGTGCGCGCGCGCCGCGGCAAGCCCGAGGTCAACGTCCTTGCGCAGCAGGTGCGGCGTGAAGGTCACCGAGTAGTCGAGATTCACCAGCGCGGGGGTCTTGTACTTCGAGAAGGTCGAGCCCATCACGCTCTTGTTCAGGAAGTCGAGGAACGCGTGCCGTGGCATCCCGACCTTGTTGGCAAGCACCGTGATCTCGGCGAGGGACTGGATCACCACCGCGAGGTACACGTTGTGACAGATCTTCGCGATGCGCGCGAGCTCGCCATCGCCGACGTACGACGCGCCCATGCCCATCGCGTCCAGGTATGGTGACGCCGTCTCATAGGCGTCCTGCGGCCCCGACACGCAGAAGGTCAGCTTGCCGGCCTTGATTACCTTGGCGTTGCCCGACACCGGTGCCGCGAGCAGCTTGACGCCCGCCTTTGCGAGCACGGCCCGCGCCCTGGCGGAATCCTCGATCGAGCTCGACGTGCAATCCACGACGATCCTCGGCCCTTTGCCACCCGCAAGCAGCCCGTCCTTGGCCTCGAGCACCTCCATCACGTCGGCGCCCGTCGAGACAATGGTGAAAACGACGTCGCAACCGGCAAGCTCGGAGGGCTTGGCCGCGACCTTGGCGCCATGCTTCGTGAGCGGCTCGGCCTTGGCGCGCGTCCGGTTGTAGACGGTCAGATCGCAGCCGGCTTTCGCGAGCCGCTCGGCCATGGCGTACCCCATGCGGCCGATTCCGATCCATCCGAGCTTGTGCTGCTTGAGATTCGCCATGCCTGTAGTCTCCTGTATGCCTCGTCTCTGTGCCTTGGGTCTGCTTGACTATTCATCGGGCCGCGAGACGCCTCGCGAGCCAGTCCGCGCTTTGCGGACGATAACGGTACCAGACGTTGTTCGCCACGTGGTTCCCGCCGGCCACGACCAGCAGCTCGGCACGGGGGCCCGCCTCCTTCACCATCCGCTCGGCGTGCGAAGGCGGGATGAGCTTGTCGTGCTCGCCGGCGACGACAAGCAGCGGGCAGTCGATCCGGGCTGCCGCGCCTTCCAGCGTGAGCGTCGCGGCCTTTGCGCGCGCATCTTCGTCGGTGCGACTGCGGCTGCGCACGCGGAACGCCTCGCGGGTAAGCGGATTCGCCGCGTCGAAGACGTCAATCCAGCGATATGGGCCGGAAAGCGACACGCATGCCCGAGCGCGCGGCTCGTACGCCGCCGCACGGGGCGCGTAATAGCCGCCGAGGCTGACACCCCAGAGCCCGATGCGCCCGGCATCGATGTCGGGGCGCGATTCGATCCAGTCGAACACTGCCTTGACGGGCGCCTCGTAGTCGCCGCGGATCGGCAAGTCGTACTCGGCCTCCCCCTGCCCCGGTCCATCGAACGCCAGCGTGGCGAGACCGCGCGCGAGAAAGTCACGCTCGTACGCGTCCATCTCCTCCTTGGCCGAGTCGAGCCCCATGCACATCACGACGACCGGTGGCCTGCCCGCGCCGGCGGGCCGACGCAGATTTCCATACAGCGTCGCCCCTTCGAACGGAATGGCTACCCGCTCCCCCGCCGGATCGAGGTGTGGCAACGCCGCATTGCGGCACGCGACCGCCTTCTCATGGGCAGCGCGCATCTCGTCCGGGCGGTGAACGAACAGGAACTTGCCGAAGTGGTAGCAGACCGCCGCGCGCGTGAAATGGGCACCCGCGCTGAGCGCGAAACCCACGGCGAGCGCCTCGCGGCCGAGCGCCTCGTGCACCGCGCCCTGTCGTGACCAAGCCGCGCACCAGTCGTCCCAGCGCGTGATCGAACCGGTGACCGCCTGGAAGTCGGAGAGCGGCACGCCGTTCGCGACGAATCGCGCACTCCAGTGCGAGGTCGCAGTCTCGATACGCGGATCGATAGACGGAGCGCTAGTCATAGCAACGAATGGGTGGCAAATGGGCCGCCAGAATCTATCTCAAAAATGCGACTGCACATGCAAACGGGGGGATATACAAGGGGGAATCCCCCCTTGTTCGTACGCCCGCTCTTGCATGAAGAACCTTGGCCGCAATTTCGAGATAAATTCTAATTTACGCCACGCGCGAGCCGATCCACCGCATCGGGATCGAGCTTGAGCTTCGCAGCGGCGCCGCGGATCTCGGTCCATGTCGCGGCATCGACCGGGACTCCGTTCTTCTCCCGCATCGCGCGCGTTTCGCGCTCCGGCTCACCAGCGACGCGGACGCGATCGAAGCCCGGAGCCGGCGGCGACTTGCGGACCCAATCGAGAAATTCGCGCGTTTCGGACGAGAAAATACCGGCCGTCCCGAGACGCTCCGGGTCGATCACGATGGTGAGCATGCCGTTCAGCACGCGCTGCGTGGTCGGCTGCTCCTGGTGCCAGGTGCCACCGCCGGTGAGCGCCCCCCCGAGCAGCTCGCAGGCAACGGCCATGCCGTATCCCTTGTGCTCGCCGAAGGTGACGAGCGCCCCGTACGGCGGGACGACCACGTAACGCGGATCGGTCGTCGGATTGCCCTTGTCATCGATGAGTCGGCCCGGAGGCACCTGCTCACCCTTGTTGTGGGCGACTCGCATCTTCCCCTGCGCGACGGCGCTCGTCGCATAATCGAGAATGAACGGCGGCTCGCCGGGCAGCGGCACGCCGATGCAGCAGGGATTGGTGCCAAAACGCGCGTCGGCGCCTCCGTACGGGGCCACCCGCCCGAGCGAGATCACATTCACGAAATGGATCGATACGAACCCTTCGGTCACCGCCATCTCCGCCCAGTGCCCGATGCGCCCGAGGTGATGGGAGTTGCCCAGGGTCATCACGCAAGTGCCGTGCTGCCGCGCCCGCGCGATTGCCATCTGCATCGCCTCGCGGCCGATCACCTGTCCATAACCCTTGCAGCCCTCGAGCGCCAGTAGCGCGCCGCCGTCGAGCTTCACTTCGGGGTGCCGGTTCGCGGTCAACTCGCCTTCGAGCAGCGAGGCCACGTAGCGGGGAATCATCCCGATCCCATGTGAGTCGTGACCCATGAGATTGGCGAGCACGAGATTCTCGGCAACGAGCTTTGCCTCGCCCGCCTCGCTGCCCCCCGCCGCAACGAC
>JBAVOG010000466.1:0-2874 GCA_049691875.1 Burkholderiales bacterium
CGGCGGCGAGCAATGCGTTCAAGAGTTCACGTCGTTTCATGAGCGCCTCCATGCAGGCAACTTTGACTGTGGCAATTGTGGCTCGACCTCGTGCTGCCCTGATACGGGCGGGCGGGCTCCGTGGATGCGACGGACTGGCTCACGCTGAGGCGATGTCCACGCGATTTCTCAGCACACCGATCTTCTCGAGCTCGCACTCGATCGCATCCCCCGGCCGCAGGTATCCCTTCGCGGCGACCAGCGCTTCGGACCCGTCGCCGCCGACCCACTTGCCGCCGAGCTCCGGGTCGACCGACCAGGCCGTGCCGCCCGGCGTCCCGGTGATGATCACCATGCCGGGGCGCAGCGTCAGGTTGATGGAAAAGAAGTGGATCAGCTCGGCGCACGACCAGATCATGTTTCCGGTCGAGCTCGACTGGCGGAGCTCGCCGTTGATGCGCGTGCGCAGGCGCAATTTCTGCGGATCGCCGATCTCGTCCGCGGTGACGATCCACGGTCCCATCGGCGCGGAGGTGTCGAAGACCTTGCCGCGGCCGAGCTCGTACCAGTGCGAGCCGTCGGGTTTCCTGCGTACCTGGCGATCACGCGCAGTCACGTCGTTGACGATGGTGTAGCCGAAGACGTGGTCCAGCGCGCGCTCGACCGGAATGTGCCGCCCGGCGGTGCCGATCACGATCGCGAGCTCGGTCTCCGCGTCGAGCTTTCTCGTCAGCACCTCGTCGTACACGATGGCGTCACCCGGTCCGATCACGCAGTCCGCCGTCTTGACGAAGAATTCGGGTTCTTTCCCCGAGATGGGTGCCGCGGCCTTTTCCTTGTTGTGGTCGTGGTAGTTGCTGCCGCTGCACAGAATCGTCGCAGGCAGCAGCGGCGCGACGAGCTTCACCGACGCCAGGGGCTTCCGGGCAGCGGCCGGGGCATCGGCGATCAGGCGCTGGGCGACCTGGCGGCCCGCACCTCCCGAGCGAATGAACGCCAGCGCGCTCGCGAAATGCGCGCGTTCGGCGGCGTCCGCGCCGGAGAGCGCCACAATGGGGTCGATCAGTGCCTCGCCCGAAACGAATCCCAACCGAGTCTCGCCGACCTGCGAATAAGTGACTACTTTCACGTGTATTCTCCCTAGGTAGCGCGGGCAGCGGCAATTGGGTGGCTAATGGGTGGCTAATGGGACGCTGCCCCTGGCCCGAATTCAGGACCGGCCCTGCGTCCGGAACCACTTTATGTCGAGCACCCGGCATGCTATCACTCGCAAATGCCGGGCCGTCGCATGTGGCCGAAACGGCATCCCGCAGGCGACGCGGCGTCTACTGGCGACACAGGCCCAGGATCGCTTTCCCACAACCAAGGAGGCAGGATCATGAAGCTCTACTACCACCCCGTTTCCACCACCAGCCGAATCGTGTGGCTCGGCGCCGAAGAATGCGGCCAGAAATGCGACCTCCAGGTCGTCGATCTCATGACGGGCGAGCACGTGAAGCCGCCCTACTCCGACATGAATCCGAGCAAGATGGTTCCGATGCTCGAGGACGGCGATTTCCGGCTCACCGAGAGCTCCACGATTCTGAAGTACCTCGCCGAGAAGGCGAAGTCACCGACGTACCCGACCGATCTCAAGGGACGCGCACGGGTGAACGAGATGATGGACTGGTTCAACAGCAACATCTACCGGGACCTCGCGTACGGCCTCGTCTACCCGCAGATCTTTCCCACCCACCAGCGCCCAAGCGACGAGTTGCAGAAGGGAACGCTCGCGTGGCACAAGGAGCGCACTGAAGGGTGGCTGAAGATCCTCGACGAAAAGCTGATCGGGTCGAAGAAGAACAATCTCGTCGGTGACGCCATCACGATCGCCGACTACCAGGGTGCCGAGATCATCGGGCTCGGCGACATCATCCGCTGCAACTTTTCGAAATACCCGAACATCTCGCGCTGGATGGGCAAGATGAAAGCGCTGCCGAGCTGGGCGAAGGTGAACGAGGTCTTCTACGGGTTCGCGGGATCGGTCAAGGACAAGCCCTTCGTCGCGGTCTGACCACCGAGGTGAATGAAGACGGGCTGCGTCGCTCAGGCGCGCCAGAGCTCCAGGAGCGGTCCGGTCGCGCCGAAGACCGGATCGTGCGACGGCCGCGGAACGCGCGCCACGGCTTCCTCCGCCAGCGCGGATCGGGCGGCGTGCGCGAGTTTCGCGACGTTCATGTCGGCGCTCTGCCCCTCGGGATAGGCTCCCACGATGCCCAGGCTCCCCCGCGATGCAACCTTCTTGTGGCCCATGCCCGCGGGAAGCACGACCACGTCGCCGGGTTGCGCGGTGATCGTCACGCCGTCATCACCACCGAACAGTACGGTCACCTCGCCGCTGTACACGCCGAGCACTTCGTGTGCGGTGACGTGAAAGTGGTGAAAAGGATAGACCCCGTTGCGCCATGCGGCCGGCCAGTGGTTGGCTTCGAACAGTTCCTCGAACGCGGCTGCCGGGTCCGGACCGGTGATCTCGACTGCGCCCGGGTAGACGAGCAATGGCCACGTCGGATGATTCGGAATCGAGCCGCTGGGTCCCAGCAGGTGGAAGACGACGTCGTCCGCGCTCATGATCGGCCGCTTTCGCGCAGCACGGCCGCCACGATGTCGTCCCGGCTGACACCGAAGAATTTTCGCAGGTTGACCCGCGTGTCGCTACGCCCGAACCCGTCGGTGCCGAGCGCGACGTAGGGCCGCCCGCCCGGAACCCATGGCCGGACGAGATCCGCCACCGCGCTCACATAGTCGCTCGCGGCGATCACGGGGCCGCGGGTTGGGGCGAGACATTGCTCGATCCAAGGCTGCTGAACCACCCCGGCGCTGCGCGCCACCCCTCCTTGGAAAGGAGGGGAAACC
>JBAVOG010000467.1:0-5825 GCA_049691875.1 Burkholderiales bacterium
ATTCACGTCGGTCATCGCGAAGTCGGTCAGCGTGAGCGCGCCGCTCACGCCGCTCGTCCATTGCGGATTCGGGCTGCACGCGGTCTTGTCGAAGAAGGCGCTGCGGGCGAGCATCGCGACCCGGATGGCGCGCACGCAGCGCCAGCTCGGGCGGGTGGCCTTGCAGAGACTGTTGACCGGATCCGCCGACTGCGTCAGGTCCGGAGGCAGCACGGTCCACTCGTTGGCGCCGATCATGTTGTCGGAGTTCTGATCGATGCCGTACTCGGCCTGCAGGTTGATGATCCCGTCGGCCGCTTCCTCCTCGGGAAAGCCGAACAGCGTCTCCTTGGTGATGAGCTTGTTGCGAAACTGCGGTTTGCCGAAGCAGGGCGAGTTCGCGTCCGCGATCGCCGCATCCGAGCACGCCGCCCAGATCGTGCGCCGCGGCTGCTTGCCGAGGTCATACAGAAACCCGTCGATGCCATCGAACTCGGTGTTCGTCGGAAAGCTGGCCTGGTTGTACTTGGGCGTCGTCGTCGCGCCACCCGGCAACTGCTTGAGCGGCAACATTTCGTTGACGTCCTGGTAGCCCGTCAGGTGCTGGACCTCGTAGGGGTCGCCGGGCACGGCAGTGGCGCCGTCGGGAAGATGAGTGAGCTGAACCAGGGCGCACTTCTTGACGCCCGTCGTCAAACCCGTGTCGGGCCGGACCGCCATGACGAGGACGTTGCCCCAGTCCAGGCCGGCACGGCCGAGCTTCAGGACCAGCGGGCTCGCCTTGTCAGTGCCGGTCTTGAGGGTGAACTCGCGGTGGGTCACCGAGTAGGTCGGATTGCCCTTGACCAACGCGATCGTGTCGGGCGCGTTTCCGACGCCCTGGGTGATGAGGGCCGGCACGAGCGGAAAGTCGAGCGATTTGGCCGCGCTTTCGGCCGGGCGGTCCTTGTCGTACACGTGAACCGTGCATCCCAGGTGCTGCGAGTGCGCGGTCTCGAATCCGTACCCGGCCTGCTGCGCGTCGCGCTGGAGGAGGTAGAGTCCGATCGACCCCGCGCTCTGCGCGTCGCCACCCGACGTGGTATTGCGCTTGCGCTGCTCGGCGACTGCCAGGACCTGGAAGATCACGACGATCCCGATCATGCCGATCAGCACGCCGACCAGGATCTCGACCAGGCTGAAGCCGCGTTGGCGCCGCGTGGCGCTGCGCATGGTGAGTTTGTTCTTGCTCATGATTCGGTCCCGTCTCAGTTGACGTACGCGACGACGGTGTGGTGGTTCGGCAGCGACCCGGGAGGGGCGCTCGGCGGTAGCCAGCACACGGTGATCGTCACCCGGTTGTTCGTGCCCGTGTCGATCTGGATCTGCTGGTATGCCGCGTTGTCTCCGCCCGGCAGAAGCGGTTTGCTGCCTGTGCCGTCGGAGGTGCCCGACTTGATCATATTGGTCCAGGCAGTGACGGCCGGCGCGGTGGATGCGGCTCCCGAAAAGTTGCAGGAAGCCGGATTGCCGGTGGCCTGGTGATCGAACAGGAGCAGCGAGGTCGCAAGGTTTGCTTCGCTGGAACGATCGACGGTCGTCCAGACCTGCGCCAGCATCCGGTTGGCGAGATTCACCGCCTCGACCCGGTACTGGGCGTCGGCGACCGCGCTGACTGCCGCGGTCTGCATGGCCACGAGCGCCAGGATGCCGATGGAGAAGATCAGGATTCCGATCAGGGCCTCGAGCAGCATGATGCCGGACTGGTAGGTTCGCTTGATCATCGTCGTTCGCTCCTTACGGCGCGCAGATGCGTGTATCGGTCGTATCGGTCACGGCCGGGTCGCACATGCGCGGCTGGCCGCTCGGCGCCACCTCGATTCGCAGGCAGCGGATCTCGCCGGTGGGCTGGCACTTGAAGCGGTCCTCGCTGCCCGCGAGCGGGTGTGTGAAGTCGAGCTTGGCGACCGTCCCTGCCACGATGTCCGCCTGTCCGACGGTGCTGAAGGTGATGATGTCCCCGGCGGGCAGATTCGTGGCAGCCAGGGTCACCACGGGAGAGCTCGTGCCGCTTGCCTGGTTGGTGCCTTCCTGAGGGTCGCGCGCTTCCACGAAGGCGTAGGAGCCATTCGTATTGCGGATGCGCACCGCCCAGCCGGGCCCGGTGGTGGTCGGTACGTACCCGCCGACGTTCGTCGGATCAGCGGTCTCGTTGATGAGCAGGAACTCCGTGCGCAGATTGCGCTGGAGTGCCGTGCTGCGCGCAAGCGACAGGCCTGTGAGAACGGTCTCGGCCGCGTTGCGTACCCGCATGTTGTGCATCATGCCGATGAAAGACGGCAGCGCGAGCATCGTGATCAGCCCGATCAGGGCCAGCCCGACCATGAGCTCGATGAGCGTGAAGCCGCGGGAGTCCCGGGTCAGCATACGCCGCCCTTTTTCGTCACCCAGCAAGTCGCGTTGCCGCTCCAGCCGCTCACGCCGGTGACCGTGGAAGCGCGGACGTTCTGCTCGGTGATGGTGTAGGTGAAGCCACCCATGCCTTCGGACGCGTTGCCCACGGCGCGAACGGTGTAGGCCCCGAGCGCCGGGGCGGGAGTCGCACAGTCGTAAGTGAAATACTTCTTGCCGGCGTTGAGCACCGTGGCATTGCACGGGAGATTCGCCGCGTCGGACCCGACGTAGGTCCGGTTGTCGAGATAGAACGTCTCCATCTTGTTCCGGACGTCGGAAAGCGTCGAGGTTGCCTCCGCGACCTTGCCGCGGCGGATATAGTCCGTGTAGCTCGGGTAGCCGATCGCGGCCAGGATCCCGATCACGACCACAACGATCATCAGTTCGATCAGCGTGAATCCGCGTTGCATTCTGTGCTGCATACCCATGGTGCGCTCCCTCGTGGTGGTGCTTCCTTTAAAGGACGCTCGAATCATAGGATTGGCCGTGCAAGGGTCCAAATGCGACCGATGACCGGCCGCTCATGCGGAACGAGCGGTGCGGCGTGCCGCTGGGAGCGGGAATATGTCACGGACATTACGGAGAACGAGGGGGCAGGGGGTGTCATGAATCGGGCGGTCCCCCTCTCTGCTTTCCCCTCATTTTAAGGAGGGGTGCCCAAGTAGCGGGCGGGGTGGTTTGGGCACATGCCCACTGCGGCACGCTACCCCCCGCACGGCCGAGGTGGTGCGCACAGTTGGCCGCTCAGGACAGCGTCATTAGACAAGGTCCAGAACCTCCTATATCATTAAACGCATGGATATTCAGCGGATTACGCGAGAGGTGGTTGCCGAGCGTCTGCGCGGACACGGAATCGCGCCGACGCATCAGCGGATCGAGATCGCCTACGTGCTGCTCGAGCGCTGCGAGCATCTGTCCGCGGACAAGATTCTCGCGCTCGTGAACGCGCGGCACGCCGAGGTTTCCAAGGCCACCGTGTACAACACGCTCCGGCTGTTCCGCGAGAAAGGCCTGATTCGCGAGCTCGTCGTGGATCCGGCGAAAGTTTTTTACGATCCCAACACGGAGCCGCACCACCACTTTTACGACGTGGTCACCGGCGAGCTGACCGACATTCCCGGCGACTCCGTGCGCGTCGAGGGCCTCCCGGCGCTGCCCCATGGCACGGTCGCCGAGGGGATCGACGTGATCGTGCGCACCCGTCCGCGTAACTGACCGGAAGCCGCCTGCTATACTCGCGACCTCGCGCGCGTTCTCTTCTTCCGGCGGCGCAGCTGGCGTAGCTCAGCTGGTAGAGCAACTGATTCGTAATCAGTAGGTCGGGTGTTCGAGTCACCCCGCCAGCACCAAGAAAACAAACGCTTACGCGAAGCGATGGTCCCCGTTTCTAGCGCAAGTGCCAAGCATTGCCGATGAGATTCGAGGTCTCGAAGACCTGCGGACGCAGCAGCGGGTGAAAGTATGACCCGCCTAGCCTCCAAACGTCATCATGACGGTCCGGCCTTTCTATATTGATGAGTCCTCGATTCAGAGAAATACTCCGTCTTGTAGTTCGGGTAACACTGCGAAAGCATGTGCCACTGCGCGCCAGTGTTCAGAGTCCACGGCGCCGCTTCGAGAACCTCGCGCGCCGGCACGGGCTTGCGACCAGGGCGACCTTCGGGGATGTTCTCCTCGGGAAAATGCTCCCGAATCCGTTCCCACTGATCGTCGCTTAAGCGAAGCACGACTGCAATTGTAAGAACTCATGTTCATCAAAACAACGATTTTGAGATAGGTTCTAGTATCCGGGTTGTCCTCACCGATCTTGCAGAACGCCTCGGACACGCGCTGAGGGACGACAAAGAGCTGAAGGAGGTGGTTAATCGGCTCACGGCGAAGTCAGTGCCGAAAGGTTCCGGTAGCCCCGATCCGACGAAGTAAGCCCGAGCAGCTTCCCGCACCGTCTCGATCACCGGCCCCCCTTGCCCCGGCACCGCTTGACGGAGCTGCGCAGCCTGCCGTTCGAGACGGCGATTATCGAGCGCTATCGCTCCAGTGCTCAGAAAGTCACGAACCCGCTCTTACCGTCGCGAGAGGCGACCAATCTTTTGCACTCATCTTTGCATGCTCTTGCCGTCGAGCTATCAACCTCGTGATTTTGTCCGCACCGTTCGCAATTGTTGACAATTCGTCTGTGAACTAGCGCCGTACCCTTCTCCGAGTGCTACTGCAAGAGAGAGGGGCTCGTGCGTGAGATACATCATTGGAACGTTAGTATTGATTACTGCATTTCATGCGAATGCAGAGATAATCACTCAGGTGGTATTGGGTCCAGGAGATGACTCGTATTCGACATCGAAGGATGACGACCCTCTTCGGCATGCCTGGGTCTATGCGACGCCGTTTGACGATAGTAGTGGAGCTGACATTTGGCAATTCGATTTGAATGCGTACGATCCGAATTTCTACGTCGATACGACCGTAAGCGTTCAAGACTTCTGTTGCCACGCGGACGATTACAATTTGTATTGGGATGGTGTCCTGCTAGGGAATACAGGTGTCGGAGGCTTAGGACTGTTTACTTTAGATGCGATGGCTGGTGACCACACGTTTACGGTCGAGTGGCTAAATCCCATTGAAGGAGGGTCGTGGTACAACCTCAACATAACGACTGCACAAGGAAACATTATTCCCGAACCCGCCATCCTCGCACTCCTCGGCATTGCCCTTGCTGGCCTCGGATTCTCTCGCCGCAGGCTGAACTGAGTGGTACCAGCCTGCGGAAGCCTGCGCAGGCCAGATTTGCAGTATTGCGCGACGCCTTCCACCGTGGGAATAGCGGAAGGTCCGGCAGCACCAATGGACGGGCACGTCACATCGTGCCCAGATCCTTGATCGCATCCAAGACCATCCCCGTTCCTTCCGCGATCATCAGGATATCGGCGGCAACGCGGACATAGCGGTATCCCGGCGGGGGGACTCCAATCTCTACGACGAGCTTCGGCGGCAGGTCGTAGAAGATGACATCGCGCGGGAGCGGTTGACCGACGCGCCATTTCTTCACCTGGCCCGGTGGCATGCAGCCATTGTGCTTCTTGGCGAGCCCGGGCGGACAATGACCGCGCTCGTATTCCTTGGCGTAGTAGCTGCGCACGACGTCCCGGTCCCGGTCCTCGAACTTCGTGCTGCCGTGCTTTTCCGATTGGCCGCGATCACGATCGTGCTGCGCTCCGTCATCGCGCTTCTTGTCGGAATGCCCTTTGGAGGCCTTGGACGGCGGGTCCGCGGATACTGAACCGGCGACCAGTGCCCCCGCAGCCAGCAATACAAGCGATAGGTTCGTGAATCGCGACATATACCTGTCCCCTTCGTGAACTAACCACGAGCCGCCTGATTGGCTACCCGGTTCCAGCGTTCGTTTCTGCACTTAG
>JBAVOG010000468.1:0-7552 GCA_049691875.1 Burkholderiales bacterium
GAACCGTCGGCGGACTGGGTGCCTGGATTCGTCGAGGACTTCACGCCGCTCAGGACGCTGCTGCCCACGTTCCTCGAGATGCTCGACCCCGTCGACGCCGACTTCTTCATCTTGCTCGCGTCGGACCGCTCATGGCACCGCGGACTCGACGATGCCACGCCGACGCTCAATCACGGTGACCTTAGACGCGCGAATATCGCTTTCACGGGCGAGACGGTCACGCTCCTCGATTGGGAGTTCGCGGCGCGCGCCCCCGCCGCCTGTGATCTGCAATGGCACTGGTTCCTGCACTTCTGGGCCTATCCTCCCAATGACGGCCGACCACCCGAAGCCCGCGCGCCGCTGCGCGATTTCTACTTGGCCGAGCTCGAGGCGGCGCTGGGACGACGGATCAACCGCGCGGAGTTCGAGCGGACCTGGGACCTCGGGTGGGTTCGGAGTATGTCGATGCTCGGAATTTGCCTGGCAGACACACCCGATCCAACCGCGACGGAGGCGCGTCATCGCGCCAAGGTGGCGATCACGCTTGCCCGCGCGATCCTGGACGGGTGACGCAGGTGCCCGGTGCCCAGGCTGATCCCAACCCGTTGTTGCACCGGACCGCGCTACAGCCGGCTTCGTCGGCCTGGACCGAGATCGGGCGTTCTACCCTACGGTGATGATCGTCATCGCTTCGTACTATGCGTTGTTTGCGGTCATGGGCGGTTCCATTCAGGTGCTGATGCTTGAGTCAATGGTCATCGTTGCATTCCTGGGCGCATCCATCGCAGATTTCAAGCGGTCGCTGTGGGTGGTCGTCGCGGCGCTTCGCCTGCTGTTGCCCGGCAGGTTATGCGCACCGCATGCCGTCAGCCGCAGTATGGGAAGCAAGGGCGGTGACTCTCATGCGGCGAACGATGTCGACAAGCATCGCCATCACGAGGTGCTGGTCGAACTCGAAGCCTGAGGACGAGTCCGACGCGAGACGCCGCGCGCACGAGCGGACCGGTCGCGCCGATTCGGCCTGCTAACCGCCGCACACGGAGCTGACGATGACCTACGTATTCCGCCTGGCGCTCGCCATTTGCCTGCTCGCGACCCAGATTCCGAGCGCATTCGCGAAGGAAGAAGCGGCTGCGAGTGTAGGTCAGGGGCTCACGACGTTCTCCTCGGACGAGGGTCTTGCCAGGTTGGCCCGCTCGACGGCCAAGGTGGATTTCCCGGCGATTGCCAATCAGTTCGAGGCGCAGTCCAATGCCGCGTTCTGCGGCCCCACGTCCGCAGCCATCGTGCTCAATACAGTCCGCGGTCGAAGTGACGATTTGCCACACGATCGAAGCCGGTTGCGCCCGGAAGATCTTCGGTACGTTCCAAGCTCTTTCGATCCATCGCTGCCCCGCTTCACGCAGGACAACGTCATCACCAAGGGCAAGAAGACCCGCGCCCAGGTCCTCGGCGAGCCCGTGACGATCATTGGGAAGCAGGTCAAGGACTTCGGGTATCAGGTTCGCCAACTCGATGAAATGCTCAGGGCCAATGGCCTTGCCACGAAGCTGGTGATCGTCGATGACAGCAAGTCCGAGCGGGACATTCGGGCCGATCTGGTCGAGAACCTCGGGCGGCGCGGGGATTACGTGATCGTTGCCTATCTACGCGAAGCCGTGGGGCGGCAGGGCCGCGGGCATATATCGCCGCTCGGTGCCTACGATGCCGTCTCGGATTCGTTTCTCGTCCTGGACGTCAACCCGACGAGCGCCGGCTGGGTCTGGATGCCCACCTCGACGCTCGTCAGGGGCATGCGCACTTTCGACACGGTCGAGAACCGCGGCTACATCCTGATCGACGGAAAGTAATCGAAGGGAGCCTCATGGCGGCAGGTCGGCGTCACGCCACGCACCTGTCTTGCGGGGAGCGGTGACCTTTATTCCATTGTCAGGGAGCCGGCTCGCCGCCCCCCGTGCTTCCCGCAAGTGCGCTCTGCAACTCCGCGATCTCGATCTTGACCATCTTCATCATCGCGTCCGAAGCGCGCTTGGCCATTTCCCGATCAGGCTGAGCCATCATCTCGCCGAGAACGGTCGGGACGATCTGCCACGAGAGGCCGAAGCGGTCCTTCAGCCAGCCGCATTGCTCGGCTGACCCGCCATCGAGCAGTGCGTTCCAGTAGCGGTCGAGCTCGGCCTGATCGTCGCAGTTCACGACGAACGACACCGCGTGGTTGAACGGGTCGAGCGGCCCGGCGCTCATGGCGATGAAAGGCTGGCCGAACAGCTCGAACTCGACGACCTTCACCGACCCGGGCGGGCCGCTCGGCGATTCGCTCGGCAGCGCCGTGACACGGGTGACGCGCGAGTCGGGAAAGATGGCGGCGTAGAACGCCGCAGCCTCTTCGGCCTCACTGGAATACCAGAGGAACGGGGTGATCTTCTGCATCGGCTTCTCCTGGGAGAGGTGGTGGCGGAACACGGCGGCAGGTTGGCCTCGCAAATCGGCCAGGTTCGATCCCCCCGGCGCCCGTCCGCTCTATCGACTAGTCGATTGGCGGCACGGCAATTCGACATCGGTCCAGTATTTCTCCAGGCACCGGATCCTGACAGAATGCACGAAGCGGTCGTCGAAGTGCGGTTCCCGGTTCTTCGACGGCACCCGGACTCTCCGAACGGGGAGTCCCAGGCATACAGGAATGTCATGGCGAAATCGACCCCGCTCCCACGCCCGATCAACCATATCGGCCTTACCGTCCCGGATGTCTTCGCGGCCATCGACTGGTATCGCGATGTACTCGGCTTCGCCCACATAATGGGGCCTCGTGTCCTCGAGGCCACATCCGAGGGCACCCACGAGACGCCGTCCATATTCGGTTCGCGCTTTCGCAAGGCCTATCAGGCGCACATGCTCGCCGGGAACGGCGTCGGGCTCGAGCTCTTCCAGTTCATCGAGCCGGCCGTCGAATCGCGGGCGGACAATTTCGAGTACTGGAAGATCGGCGTCTTCCACGTCTGCGTCACGGACCCCGACATCGAAGGCCTGGCCCGCCGCATCCTGCAGGCAGGTGGTCGGCAGCGCGTTCCGATCTTCGATTTCGTCCCGGGCCTCCCCTACCAGCTGGTCTATTGCGAAGACCCGTGGGGCAACGTCATCGAAGTGTTCTCGCATGACTACACCGAGGTTTTCGCCAACTGGCCGCAGCCCGGAATGAGCGCCGTGCCGCGATTCATCAGTCGCGAGGAAGCGGCGCAGGAACGAAATGGAAAGTGAAAGCAAGGTCTGGCCTGTAGCGGCTGTAGCGATGGTGCGATTCGACAAACGAGATCGAAGGACAGCACGAAGATGAAACCCAGGGACTCCGAACTCAAAACCTGTGCCGTTTGCGGCAAGTCTTTCCCCGCGCGCAACGTCGTGTCGGGTGAACTCGTCCGCGCGGAGATCGCCGCCGAAATCCTGAAACTGCACCCCGATTGGTCGTCCGACAAGTTCATTTGCAAGCAAGACCTGGCGGAGACGCGGGGAAGTTACGTCCATTCCCTGCTCGAATCCGAAAAGGGCGAGCTGTCCTCCATCGAGCAGGACGTCCTGCGCAGCCTGCGAGATCACGAGCTGGTCTCCTCGAATGCCGCGACGGAGTTCGACCAGCATTGGTCTTTCGGGGAACGACTGGCGGACCGGATCGCCAGCTTCGGCGGCAGCTGGAACTTTCTCATCCTCTTCGGCGTCTTTCTCCTCATCTGGGTAGTGATGAACTCGCTCGTACTGTTCTGGCGCCCGCTCGATCCCTACCCCTTCATATTCCTCAACCTCGTCCTTTCGTGCCTGGCCGCCGTCCAGGCGCCGATCATCATGATGAGCCAGAATCGCCAGGAAGCGAAAGACCGGCTTCAGTCGCAATACGACTATCGGGTGAACCTGAAGGCCGAGCTCGAGATCCGGCATCTCCATGAAAAAATGGATCACCTACTTTCGCACCAGTGGGAACGTCTCGTGCAGATCCAGGAATTGCAACTCGAGTTGCTGTCAGAGCTCGGGGCCAGGAAGTGATGTCTGACGCGGCGACACGCACGTAGAACGGCGGCAGATTCTCTTCGGTCATTTTCGGGTCGAAAGCATGCCCACCACGCCAACGAGAAGAATCTATCGTCTCGCGGCCGTGTGTGTCTTCCTGGCTGCGATGTCGTTCGTCGTGCCGAGGTTCGTGACGAATCCGGAGGGCGGATTCGCAGCCGGCGCGAGCGCAGTCCTGACGCTCCTTGCCATGCTCTTTGCGACGTCCATGCTCTCGCTGTACCTGCTCGCGATTACGCTGCAAGCGTACAAGGAACTCTCCATGGGTCCGCGCATCGCGGGGATCCTTCCGAGCTGTATCCTGGCAATGGCCTTGATATTTCTGATTCTCTTCCTGAGGTATTGACGAGATCACCATGGCGCGCGTCGGGCTCATATCCGACACCCACGGCCTGGTGCGCCCGGAAGCCATCGCGTTTCTGCGCGGAAGCGACTTCATCGTGCACGCAGGAGACATCGGACATGCCGCGGTGCTGCAGGAGCTCGCGAGGCTTGCGCCCGTCACCGCCGTGCGGGGCAACAACGACCGGGAACCGTGGGCCGACGCAGTGCGCGAGACCGAAGTGCTGGCGGTCGGTGAAGTCCTCCTGTACGTCCTCCACGACCTGGCCGAACTCGATCTGGATCCCGCCGCGGCCGGATTCAGGGTGGTCGTGTCGGGACACTCGCACCGGCCGGCGGTCGAAGAGCGCGACGGGGTGCTCTACGTCAACCCGGGAAGCTCGGGTCCGCGCCGGTTCAAGCTGCCGATCGCGGTGGCCGAGCTCCATATCGAGGGCACGTCGATCGAAGCGCGGCTGGTCGAGCTCGCCTAGTGCAGCGATCATTCACCGGGTTAGGTGTATAGTCCGCCCGTCTTTGCGGGCGTCGGTCGCAGGATCGGTCCCGTGAATGTTTCATCTCCATCCACCCGCGTGTCAGCGCAGGACATGGCTCGCGGGCGAGCCGCGTCACAGAGTTCCGGCAGTCCGGCAGGTGTCTTCCACACGTCGACTCGGAGAAAGTGAACATGGCAATCGAACTTTATTCCTGGCCGATGAGCTCGGGCACGCGCATCATGTGGGCGCTCGAGGAGCTGGGGCTCCCCTACAAGTACGTCGCAGTCGACCGGGAGAAGAACGAGCACCGGTCGCCCGCCTACCTTGCCGTGAATCCGCACGGCAAAGTGCCCGCCCTGGTGGATGACGCGCAGCGCTTCTTCGAATCGGGTGCCATCCTGCTGCACCTCGGCAACAAATATGGCGTCGACAAGAAGCTATGGCCGCCTTCCGGTGGCCAGGAGCGGGCCGACGCGGTCTCCTGGACGGTGTGGGCGATGACCGAGCTCGGACCCTACATGATGCAGTACCTGTACCACGGTCTCGATTCGCCGGTCTCGTACAAGCCGGCGGACCGCAGCAAGGCTGCCGCCGAGTACAACCTGTCGCAGTTCAACCGCATGCTCGACACCCTGGAGGCGCGATTCGACGGGCGCGAATACCTGCTCGGCGGGTTCTCGCTCGCGGACGTCGCGGCCGCGAGCTGGCTGGCGCTCGGCGGGATGCTCGGTCTCAAGCTCGAAAAGCACCCGCGGGTTGCCGGCTGGTGCAAGCGATGCGCGGATCGCCCGGCATTCAAGAAGGCGCGCTAGCACTGAATATCGAAGAATTGTGAGATAGGTTCCACTGCCGTTGCTGCCCGCAATACGAAATCTTCTCGAAGCGCGCACCGGGTCCGGCGACGAGCTTCTGACCACGGTGCTCCAGGAAACCTGCGTTCGCCTGGAGCACATCACCTCGAACGGCGCCGCGAGCCCACCGGGCTTCTGGTACGACCAGGACAAGCCCGAGTGGGTGGCGCTCTTGCGCGGGCGCGCCACGCTCGAGTTCGAAGAAGGGCGATTGACGCTGAAGCCCGGCGATAGTCTGCTCATCCCGGCGCACGCGAGGCATCGGGTGGCGGACACGTCTTCCGATGCGGTCTGGCTCGCGCTGCATTTGACGATCTCACCGGAGTCCAGAACATGACCCGCATCCTCCTCATCCAGGGCGCGAACATGATGCACCTCGGCAAGCGCGAGCCCGAGTTCTACGGGACCACGACCGCCAAGCAGCTCGATGCCATGCTCCAGAAGCACGCGAAGGCGAAGGGCTACAAGCTGGAAATTTTCTATTCCAACCTCGAAGGCGAGGCGATCAATCGCATCTACCGCGCGCTGGACGAGGGCGTGGATGGCCTGGTGATGAATCCCGCCGGGTTCAACCACGCGGGCTATGCGCTGCGCGATTGCATTCGAGGCGCGGGGTTGCCTTACGTGGAAGTGCACATGACCAACGTGGAGGCGCGCGGCATCAAGTGCGTGATTGCCCCGGAAGCGAAGGGGGTCATATTCGGATTCGGCGTGCACAGCTACGTTCTCGGGCTCGAAGCGATGCTGCACCTGCTGGCGGGCGGCAAGTCCTGAGCGCCCGGTTCCGCTCCATCCGTGAGGGCCGTCGGAATCCTGCTCATCGTTGCCGCCCTCGCGGGCGTCGGCTACTACTACGGCCCCGAGCTCCTGGGGTACTTCTCCGATGCGAACGGGCGGGCCCGTCTCGCCGGCGACTACCTGATCGAGGACGCGCGACCCGCCATGGCCGCGATTGCGCAAAACGCCGCGTCCAAGGGCGCGCTACGCGGATCGGGCGTGGGCGTCGCGGTGAAGCCATCCGGACGCGGCGCGCGGGCTTACGGAAGCGATGGCTTCTTTCTCGTCGGCTCGAACGGCGTGATCCAGGCGCGCAGTCCGCAGCATGGCGTCGTGCTGACTCTGACCCCGGAACTTCGCGATGGTACGGTCGCATGGCGATGCACGAGCGCGCTTCCGCTCGAGCAGCTTACGAGCGGGTGCCGGTGACCCGATTCGGGCGATGCGGCGCAGGAAAAGTACTCACGCGAGCGTGAGGACGATCTTGCCGCGCGCGTGGCCGGATTCGGATACGCGATAAGCGTCGGGCGCGCGTTCGAAGGGAAAACGGCTCTCGACAGGCGACCGAATCACCCCGGACACCGCCCATTCGAGAAGTTGCTCGAGCCGCGCGCGAGTGGCCTGAATTCGCGGTGCGACGACTCGGATGTCCGCCCTGGGCGGAGCGCCCGGAACCGGCGCAGCGCTCAAAGCCACGAGCACGCCGCCCGGCTTGAGCGCACGGCGCGATCGCAGGTGGGTCTCGCCCCCGATCGTGTCGAGCACGACGTCGCAGTCGGGTGCCGCAGCGACGAAATCCTCGGTGGCATAATCGATCACGCGTGTCGCGCCGAGCTCGATGCAGAACGCGCGGTTCGCCGCGCTGCAGGTCGCGAGCACTTCCGCGCCGAGGTGTCGCGCAATCTGGATCGCAAGCCCGCCCACGCCGCCCGCACCGGCGTGAATCAGCACCCGCTGGCCGGCAGCGAGCCGGGCATCCTCGACCAGCGGGATGTACGCCGAAAGCCCGGACACGCCTAGCGAGGCCGCCGCCTCGGGCGCAACGCCCGCGGGAATCGGCGTAATCTG
>JBAVOG010000469.1:0-5069 GCA_049691875.1 Burkholderiales bacterium
GGACGAGCTCGCCGCGGTAAGGGGGGCACCCCGACCGCAAGAGAAATCTGCCATCGCACCGGCCCTGCCCGACATGAATCTGTCGCTCAATGCGCGCGCGGCGACCTATGCAGGACAAAGGTTCGAGACCATTGCGGCACGAGTCCAAGTCCGCGACGGCGCGGCGCGGGCGCCCTTCTCACTGAGTTGGGCGGGCGCGCGGATCGAAGGTACGCTTGCGGCCACATTCGACCGGGCATCCATGCGGATCGAATGCGATGTCACCGCGCGCGGCCTCGACATGGCGCGTCTGCCCGGACCACTTGCGAAGCCGGGCATCACCGGAAAGATCGACAGCGTCGCCGTCCGCGCCGAGGCGACCGGCGCGATGCCCGGGACCTTGCTGGCAAATGCCGCAATATCGGTCGATGTGGCCGATGCCCGCATGGTCCTGCCAAAATCCGACGCACTTCCAGATGGCGCACGCGTCACGTTCGGCGGCAACGTTCAGGCGCCGGCCGCCGCGCCGATCGATTTTTCGATCAAAGGAGTTCTGGGCGACAAGCCTTTCGCGGCATCCGGCCAGCTGCCCACCCTCGATGCGCTCTTTCCCGCAGGCAAGCCCCACGCCGTGCGCCTCGCAATCGACTATGACCGCGCCCGGCTCGAAGCGGCGGGCAACGCCACGATCGACAGGGACGCGCCGCGCTTCTCCGGAACGATGAATCTCTCCGGCGACACGCTTCACACCCTCGCGGATCTCATCGGCTTCTCGCTGCCACCACTCGGACCATACAAGGTCTCGACGACCGTCGATGCCGATTCCGACCAGATCAAAGCGCAGGATCTCGCCATGCGGCTCGGAAAGAGCGAGTTCCGCGGCTCGCTGGCGGCCGACACGCGAATGACGCGCCCGCGATTTGCGGCGAAAGTGCGCGGCGTGCCAGTGCACCTCGAGGACATCGGCGCGCAAGCGTGGAGCCCCGGGAACATCGAAAAGCGCTCGGTCAAGGAGTCCAGGAGTGGCGAGCCGATCGATCAAGCGAAGCTCGATCGGGACGCGCGCGTCCTCACCAACATCTTGCGAGCCTTCGACTTCGACCTCGATTTGACGTTAGACGAGGTCTCCTCGGCCGGGGCGGTCGTCGGCCGCGCCGAGCTGAAGGCAGCGCTTGCCAACGGCCGGCTCGCGATCGACCCGGCCACCGTGTGGTTCGGTCAGGGGAAGTTCAGCGCGGAGATCGCAATCGACGCGCGCGGCAAGTCGCCGCAATACGCCGTGAAGTTCGAGGGCACCGGATTCGAATATGGC
Source organism: Burkholderiales bacterium (assembly GCA_049691875.1). Taxonomy (GTDB): domain Bacteria; phylum Pseudomonadota; class Gammaproteobacteria; order Burkholderiales; family SG8-39; genus JAABRB01. The sequence goes on from JBAVOG010000469.1 coordinate 1,292, forward strand.
CCCCTGATGCGCGCGATGGATCCCAAGAGCCCCCATAGCGGCACGCTGGACCTCAGCATGGACATCAAGACGTTCGGTGCCCCTGAATCGTTCGCGCAGAACGCGAGTGGCGAATTCGACGTGCTCATCCTGCCGAAGGACCAGGAGGCTGGAGCGCTCAGCGCGCTCGGGTCCGGCGTCTTGCCCTTGATCTTGCGAACGCTCGATCCGCGTTCCCAGTCGCAGCTCAATTGCATCGTCGGCAGCTTCGACATCGACAAGGGCGTCGCGACGAGCCGGATCGTATTGCTCGACACGACGCTCGCCCGGGTTGCCGGCGATCTGGTCGTCGATTACCGCACCCGTGGCCTGAGAGGCACTTTCGCGCCGCGCTCGAAGCAGCCCCGGCTCTTCCCGGTTGCGCCCGGAATAATCGTCGGCGGGACGCTCGATGCCCCCGACATAGGTGTGTCCGCGCAATCGGTCGTGCTGAGCGCACTGCGGGTCTGGCAGCTCCCGGTCGCCTTTGCGTCCGATTGGCTCATCAGGGAGAACATGCCCGCGGACGGCACACCGGACTGCCGGGCCGCCTACCGGCACGTCCTGCACTGATGTCCCATTTTCGAGTCGCGTCCGCAACTCGACCGACCGTCCGTCGACCATGAACGACCGCCAGACCGCTTCGAGTTCCTCGCCCGACTCGGCCCGCCGCTACTGGATCTGGTTCGCGGTCGCCGCGTTGACCTTCCTGCCGGCGCTGCGTCTTCACTACGTGGGCGAGGAGGCGATCCTGCCGCTGACGTCGCTCGAAATGTGGACTCACGGCTCGTGGATCACGCACACCCTGTACGGGGTCGACGTCAAACACAACCCGCTGTTCAACTGGATCCTGATTCCGCTCGCCTCGGCCGCCGGCTGGGAATACGCGCTCGCGCTGAGCCGGCTGATCATGATCGTGTCCGTGGTCCTCAGCGGCCTGGTCGTGGCCGGTCTGGCAAGGGCGTTGTTTCACGACTCCGCCTTCGCCGCCTTCGTCGCGCTGGTTTACATCACGCTCGGCGACCTGTTCTTCTATCGTGGTTGGCTGGCCTACGTCGATCCGCTGTTCGGGCTGTTCGTATTGCTGTCCATCGCGTCGCTGTGGCTAGCGGCCGAGCGGCGCCACGTCGGCTGGCTGAGCCTTGCGGTCGTTGCCGTGACCGCAGCATTCATGACCAAGGCGTTGACGGCCTACGTGTTCTACGGCGTCGCGGGTTTCGTCCTGCTGTTTCGGCGCGAGTACCGGCAGTATCTGCTGTCCTGGCCCTCGATCCTCCTGCACCTGGCGATGGTGGGCGCGCCCGCGATCTGGCTGGAGGGCATTCGCGGCGCGAGCGGACAGGGGGGTCGCATGGTGCACGAAGTGCTCCTCAAGCTGGTGCCCGCGGGATTCGGTGCTTACCTCGGCAAGCTGATCGCCTATCCCCTGGAGACGTTTGCGCGCCTGCTGCCCGCCTCGGGACTGGCGGCATATTTCCTCTGGCGGCGGCAGGTGTCCACGCACGAGCCGGAGCATCTCCACTTCCGCACGGCCGTGGCGATCGCGGCGCTCAACTTCCTGCCTTACTGGCTCTCTCCCCAGAGCGCGGTGCGTTACCTGATTCCGATCTTTCCATTGTTCGGGCTGGTGCTGGCGCGATTGCTGTGGCGCGCGGGAACGGCTGGAAGGCGCGCGACGATGCGCTGGCTGGGCGCGGTCATCGCCATCAAGCTGGTGTTCGTGCTGGTCGCGTTCCCCTATTACCAGGCCACCTATCGCGGCGCCAACTACCTGGAAGCCGCCCGCGACGTGCATGCCCTCGCCCGCGAGTTCCCCCTCTACAGCGATGACTGGACTTCCGCCGGATTGAGCGTCGTCACGCAGCTCGACGTCATGCGCCTGCCGAAACCGCCGGTGACGTATCCTGTAGAAGGGTGGAACGACGGATTCCTCCTGACCGAGCTCGATGCCGCCAGCAAGGGGACGGTCGTGAAATCCTACCAGCTCGGCGGCGACCGGCTGTTCCTCGTTTGCCGCGGGCGTGCATGCGAGGCGCCGGCCCGCTGAGGTAATCACGACGTTGCCGAGCGTGGTCGTACAGCTCGCCTTCTTCGATACGATGTGCCATACATTGACTCAACCACAGAATCACGAACATGTTCATTCGCCCCCGATGATTCGGACTTCGACGACGCTGAACCATCCGATGAGGTTCGCCAATCCTGCGCGACGTCGGCGTGCGCCAATGAAAGATCCCGGCCGGGAGCCGCCGCCCGCAGAGGATCCACGGCGCAGGCGACGCGCGCCCGTCAATGATCCCGGCTCTGAGGAGCCGCCGATCGAGCCGCCCGACGAAGACGCGCCGCCGGTGAAGGAACCCCCGCAGTGCCGGAACGCGGAGAAGATCTGATCACCGACCGGGAAATTCTCAGCGTCGGACGTAACTACTCGCGCATCGAGCGTGCCGAGCGAGTCGCTTTCCTGATCGACGGCGAAGCCTATTTCGGTGCATTCCGCGCTGCCGCCGAGCGTGCGCAACGGTCGATACTCATCGTCGGCTGGGACGTCGACAGCCGTGCGAAGCTGTTTCACGACGAACACGACTCCAGCGGCCTGCCCGCCACGCTCGGCGATTTCCTCGACGCGCTCGTCAAGCGCCGCAAGACGTTGCAGATCCACGTCTTGAACTGGGATTTCGCGATGCTCTATGCGCTCGAGCGGGAGTTCCTCCCGATCTACGCGCTCGACTGGCGCACGCATGCGCGAATGCATTTTCACCTGGATGATGTTCACCCGGTCGGGTCATCGCACCATCAGAAGATCGTGGTCGTCGACGACGCGGTAGCCTTTGTCGGCGGACTCGATCTCACCATCCGCCGCTGGGATACGTCCGAGCACCGCCCGGATGAGCCGCGTCGAGTGGATCCGGCCGGCAACGCCTACCCGCCGTTTCACGACGTCCAAATGATGGTCGACGGCGCGGCGGCGGAGGCGCTGGGGGACATCGCGCGCGAGCGCTGGCAACGCGCCACGGGCGAAGATCTCCGCAAGCCCGATTCGCGAGCCGATCACGATCCATGGCCCGCGGAAGTGGTGCCCGACGTCACCGATGTGGACGTCGCAATCGCACGCACCGAGCCTCGGTACGCGGGCCGGCAAGAAGTGCGGGAAGTGAAACAGCTCTACATCGATGCCATCGCGGCGGCGCGCCACTCGATCTACCTGGAGAATCAGTATTTCACGTCGGCTGCGGTGGGCGACGCGCTCGCCGCGCGACTCACGGAAACCGACGGACCCGAGATCGTCGTTGTTTCGCGGCTGCGCGGTGGCGGCTGGCTCGAGCAGAACACCATGGAGGTCCTGCGCGCGCGACTTGTCCGGCGACTGCGAGACGTGGACCGCCAGGGGCGCCTGCAGATCTACTGCCCCGAGCACACCGGACTGAGAGATCAGTGCATCGACCTGCACAGCAAGCTCATGATCGTCGATGACCGCCTGTTGCGGATCGGCTCGGCGAACCTGGCGAACCGCTCGATGGGACTCGATACGGAGTGCGACCTTGCCCTCGAGGCCACCGACCCGCGCGTGGCGCGCCCCATCGTGGCGCTGCGCAACCGGCTGCTGGGCGAGCATCTCGGCGTCGCGCCGGAAGAATTCGGGCGCGCATTCGAGGCGAAAGGGTCGCTCATCGCAGCGATCGAGGCGCTGCGCGTCAACCCGCGGAGCCTGGCGCCGCTTGACGCGTCGCTCGATCCCGCTCTGGACGCACTGGTGCCGGAC
>JBAVOG010000470.1:0-4227 GCA_049691875.1 Burkholderiales bacterium
CTCGAGGAGCCGACCGCCGGGCGCGTGCGCATCGGCGGCCGCGTCGTCACGGGCGACCCGCCATCGCGCCGTCACATCTCGATGGTATTCCAGTCCGATGCACTGTTTCCGCATCTCGACGTGGCCGAGAACATCGTGTTCGGTTTGAAGGTACGCGGCGTTGCTGCAGATGAGCGCCGTCGCCGGCTGCAACGCGTCGCGGAGCTCGTCGGTCTCGGCGGATTGCTGAAACGCCGGCCGGCGCAGCTCTCCGGCGGACAGCGCCAGCGAGTCGCGCTCGCGCGCGCCATCATCGCCGAGAATCCGGTGTGCCTGATGGACGAGCCGCTGTCGAACCTCGACGCCCAGCTGCGCCACGAGATGCGTGTCGAGATCCGTGCGTTGCAGCAGCGGCTCGGCATGACCGTGATCTACGTGACGCATGACCAGATCGAAGCGATGAGCATGGCCGACAACATCATTCTCATGCGCGAAGGCAGGGTCGAGCAGTCGGGCGCCCCCGAAGCGTTGTACGCGCGGCCGACGAGCGCATTCGCCGCGCGCTTCATCGGCACGCCGCCGATGAACATCCTGCGGCTCGCCGCGGTCGAAGGAGGCGCCGGTATCCGGGGCCTGGCTGGCGTGCGCCTGGTGGAGGGGCCGGGCGATGCGCTGCTGCTCGGCATTCGACCCGAAGCGATCCGGGTCGTCGAACGGGGCGGCTTGCCTGCGGAGGTCGAGTCGGTCGATTATCACGGCGCGGACACCGTCGTCAGCACGCGCGTCGGCGAGGAGGCGCTCATGCTGCGCGTCTCCGGGCAATTTCCGCCCGAGCGGCGCGGATCGATTCGGGTAGGATGGGACGCCAATGCCGCGCACGTGTTCGACGCGAAGACCGGCATGCGGCGCGAGGAGTTTCGCGCGATCGCGCCGCCGGCTTGATTTCGGTTCGGGCGCAACTGCAATCCGGCAGGTTCGCACATGCAGTCAACCCAAGGAGGAGAACAACCATGACCAGCAGGCTGAGAAGGCACTTTCTGGCTCTCGCGGCGGCGCTCACATGTGCGATCGGTCTCGGACCGCTCGCCGCAGCGCCCGCGGCCGCCGCGACCGAGCTCACCATGTACTACCCGATCGCGGTCGGCGGTCCGCTCACCAAGGTGATCGACGGCATGGTCGCCGCCTTCCAGAAGGAGCACCCGGACATCAATGTGAACGCCGTGTACGCGGGCAACTACAACGATGCGCGCATCAAGGCGCTCGCGGCGCACAAGGCGGGCCAGCCGGCGCAGCTGTCGGTGCTGTTCTCGATCGACATCTACGAGCTGATCGAGCAGGACCTGATCTACGCCTTCGACGACATCGTCACCACCGCCGAGGAAAAGGCGTGGCTGAAGGCGTTCTACCCCGCGCTGATGGAGAACGGCATCTACAAGGGCAAGGTCTACGGGATCCCGTTCCAGCGCTCGACCATCGTGATGTACTACAACAAGGACGCTTTCAAGGAAGCCGGGCTCGACCCGAACCGTCCGCCCGCCAGCTGGCAGGAGATGGTCGACATGGGCAAGAAGCTCGTCAAGAAGGACGCCGGCGGTAACGTCTCGCGCTGGGGCGTCATGATCCCGTCGACCGGCTATCCGTACTGGATGTTCGGCGCGCTCGCGATGGAGAACGGGCAGGTGCTGATGAACGCCGACGGCAACGTCACCCACTTCGCTGATCCTGCCGTGATCGGTGCGCTGCAATACTGGGTCGATCTCAGCAAGAAGGACAAGGTGATGCCCGAAGGGACCGTCGAATGGGGCACGCTGCGCGAAAACTTTCTGCAGGGCAAGACCGCGATGATGTGGCACTCGACCGGCAACCTCACCGCGGTGAAGGACAACGCGAAGTTCGATTTCGGCGTGGCGATGCTGCCCGCGTCGAAGCGCCGCGGCACGCCGACCGGCGGCGGCAACTTCTACATCTTCAAGAAATCCACGCCAGAGGAGCGCAAGGCGGCGCTCACGTTCATCAGATGGATGACCGATCCGGAGCGTACCGCGCAGTGGAGCATTGCGACCGGCTACATCGGCACGCGGCCCGATGCGTACCAGACCAAGCTGCTGAAGGACTACGTGGCGTCGTTTGCGCCGGCTGCAGTCGCACGCGACCAGCTCGAGTTCGCCACCGCCGAGCTCTCCACGTATCAAACCGGGCGGGTGAGGAAGCTCCTGGATGACGCGATCCAGGCGGCGCTCACCGGGGGCAAGACGCCGAAGGCGGCGTTGACCGAAGCGCAGGCCCAGTCCGAGCGCTTGCTCAAGCCTTACCGCTAAACGTCCGGCCGTCGGGCGCGCTCGCCTTTGAGCGACGCGCACCCGACGGCTTCGATTCCGGTCTCGCCTCCCGACACGGGTCATGAACGAGCGGCGCCTCGTGCACGTCTACGGCTGGCTGCTGCTGCTACCCGCGGCAGTGCTGCTGGTCGCCTTCACGCACTACCCGACGATCGCGACCGTCTATCACAGCCTCTTCACGACCGGATCGCGCCTGCGGCCGTCGACGTTCGTCGGTCTCGACAATTACCGGGCGCTCGCCACGGACCCGATCTTCCTGCAGGTCGTGCAGAATAACTTATGGTTCGCCGTGGGCACCATCCCGGCGAGCATCGCACTCGCGATCCTGATGGCGCTCTGGGTGAACGGCCATCTGCCCGGGCGGGCGTTGGTGCGCATGGCCTACTTCACGCCCACGGTGCTGCCGATGATCGCGGTCGCGAACATCTGGCTCTTTTTCTATACGCCCGAGATCGGTCTGCTCGACAAAATCGTGTCCGCGTTCGGTGGCGCGAGCCACAACTGGCTCGGCGACCCGTCGACGGTGCTCGCCTGCATCATCGTGATGACGATCTGGAAGGAGGCCGGGTTCTTCATGATCTTCTACCTTGCCGCGCTGCAGGCGATCTCGCCCGACCTGCGCGAGGCGGCGACGATCGAGGGCGCTTCGCGCTGGACGTATTTCTGGCGAATCGTGTTCCCCCTGCTGATGCCCACGACGCTGTTCGTGTCGATCAACGCCTTGATCAACGCCTTCAAGCTCGTGGATCACCTCTTCATCCTGACCAAGGGCGGGCCGGACAACGCCAGCAATCTCCTGCTTTATTACATCTACGAGGCGGCGTTCAGCTTCTTCGACACCGCGTATGCCGCAACGCTGACCACCGTTCTGCTCGCCTTTCTCGCTGTGGTGGCGGTGAGCCAGTTCTTTCTGTTCGACCGCAGGATCCACTACCGATGACCGGCGCGGGCATGCGCCAGCCCGGACGCTGGCTCGAGATCGCGGCGGCCTGGCTCCTCGCGGCGCTGTGGCTGATGCCGCTGCTCTACGCCTTCTGGGCGGGATTTCACCCGCCGGAATTTGCGACTCGTTTCGATCCGCTGGCGCCGCTCACGCTGTCGAACTTTTCCCGTGCATGGAGCGTCGCGCCGTTCGCGCGCTACTTCCTCAACACGTTCATGATGGTGACGCTGATCCTCGCGCTGCAGTTCGTGCTGTGCACGCTGGCGGGTTTCGCCTTCGCGCGCTTCGCATTCGCCGGCCGCAACATCGCCTTCGCGCTGGTGCTGGTGCAGCTCATGGTCATGCCCGAGGTGCTGATCGTCGAGAACTACCGCTCGATGGCGCGCCTCGACCTGGTTGACACGATCACCGGCATCGGGATGCCGTACTTCGCGAGCGCATTCGGCATCTTTCTCCTGCGCCAGACGTTCAAGACCGTGCCGAAGGAGCTCGACGAGGCCGCCCGCGTCGAGGGCTGCGGCATGCTGGAGCTGCTGTGGCGCGTCTACGTGCCGCTCGCACGCCCCACCTATCTCGCCTACGGCCTCGTCTCGGTGAGCTACCACTGGAACAACTTCCTGTGGCCGCTCGTCGTCACGAGCTCCGTGGAGACCCGCCCGCTCACAGTGGGGCTGGCGATCTTCGGCGCCCCGGAATCCGGAGTGGACTGGTCGGTGATCTCCGCCGGCACGTTGATGGCCGTGGCACCGCTCCTCGTCGCATTCCTGCTCTTCCAGCGCCAGTTCGTCCAGTCCTTCATGCACGCCGGCATCAAGTAGCGCGGGGGGTAATGTCCTTTCCCCTCCTTTTCAAGGAGGGGTGCACGCGAAGCGCCGGGGTGGTGTTTCAGAGCACATGCAGAACGTAGAACGCTCCGCCCTCACTCCTTATGCGGCAACCGCAAGCCGATGCGGCGCAGGCGCGGGC
>JBAVOG010000471.1:0-4441 GCA_049691875.1 Burkholderiales bacterium
GCGGCGGCGATGCCCGTCGGCCGACGACCGGCTTGGCGGCCGGTTTCGGCGCGGGACGTTTCACGACCGCGGTCCGGGTCGCCCCCTTTTTCACGGGCCCGGCCTTGGACACCGACTTCTTCACGGGCGGCGCCTGCTTTACGCGCGACGCCCCGCCACTCCCCTTTGAGAACTTACGTCCGGGAGCTTTCGCCCGCGTAACGCCAGCACGCTTCGTCGTTTTTCCCTGTCGCGCCATGAATTATCCAATTTTCCCTGGGAGCATCTCGTTCCAGGCCTGAGACGCCCTCCAGAGACGTCGCCCGAACGGGGCTCCCGGAGTTGCAGCACGCCTTTATACCGCAGCGCCCGGAGTCCGTAAACACGGCTATCCGGGCGCGGCGATCCGGTCCGATGCCAGCAGGATTCACTGCATGCAAATTGGCCGGACGGCAGCAAGCCGCATGCCGTCGCGGTGTCAAACCCGCCGCAGCGACAGACCTTTGAGGTATTCGCCCTCGGGAAATGACAGCAGTACGGGGTGATCCGCCGCCGCATGAAAGCGCGTGATGATTTGTGCATCGACCCCTGCGTCTTGCGCCGCCCCGGCGACGATCTTCTGGAAAAGGTCGGCGCCGACCCCGCCGGAGCACGAGAACGTCGCGAGGTACCCGTTAGGCTCGAGCAGGCGCAGTGCCCAGAGATTGATGTCCTTGTAGGCGCGAGCCGCCTTTTCTGCGTGCGCGGCCGTGGGCGCAAACTTTGGTGGATCGAGCACGATCAATCCGAACCGTCGGCCCTGATCGCGCAGATCTCGCAAGGTCTGGAAAACGTCGGCCTCGAGCCACTCGGCGCGGCCGCTCTCGATTCCGTTGAGTGCCTCGATTTGCCGCCCGATCGCAATTGCGGGACCGGAACTGTCCACGGACAGGACCGAGTTCGCCCCGCCAGCGACCGCTGCAAACGTGAAACCGCCCGTGTAACAGAAGCAGTTCAAGACGGCGCGATCGCGCGCCATGCCGCGAATCCGTGCGCGGTTCTCCCGCTGATCCAGGTAGAAACCGGTCTTCTGCCCCGCCACGACGTCTACCAGGTAGCGCACGTCATGCTCCCTGATTTGCGCCGGTGCCGCAGGCATCGCGCCTCTCAGCGCGCCGGTGCGCATATCGAGGCCCTCCAGCGCGCGGATCTCGACGTCTGATCGCTCGTACACCCGCGCGCATCCCGTGGCGGCAGCCAGTGCGTCAACGATCGCGTCCCGCCAGTGCTCGGCGCCCGCCGAGGTGAGCTGAAGGACCACGATGTCGGCGTAGCAGTCCGCGACCACGCCTGGCAGGCCATCCGCCTCGCCGTGCACGAGTCGACGTGCCTCGCCCGCCCCAGTCGCAAAGGTGGACCGCAGCGCCATTGCCGCATGAATGCGATCATGAAAAAACGAGGCATCGATCTCTGTCTCGCGCGTCCACGCCCAGACCCGCGCGCGGATCTGCGAACGTGGGCTGTAGGCAGCCGTTGCAAGCCAGCGCCCGTCGGAGGCGAGGACGGCCACGGTCGCCCCGCCCTGGGGATCTCCCTGGACCCGGTCGATGGCACCGGAGAACACCCACGGGTGGCGGCGCAGCAGCGACTTTTCGCGGCCCGGTTTGAGGTGAAGTGCTTGCATGGTCGATGTCACGCGCCAGCTTTGCGCTGCACGCGCGGCGCAGGAGCGATCAGCGCTTCTTGCGCGCGCGTGGATGCGCCTGATCGTAGACCTTGGCGAGGTGCTGGAAGTCGAGCTTCGTGTAGATCTGGGTCGTCGCGATGCTCGCGTGGCCCAGCATCTCCTGCACGGCGCGCAGGTCACCGGAAGACTGCAATACGTGGCTCGCGAACGAGTGCCGCAAGACGTGCGGATGCAACGGGGTGTCGAGCCCCGCGCGCACCGCCCAGCGCTTCACACGCGCCTGCACCGCGCGTGGCGAGAGCCGCCGTCCGCGCTCGGACACGAAGAGGGCCGTTTCGTCGGATTTTGCCAGCTGCGGCCGCGTCTCGAGCCAGGCCGCGATCGCCTCGCACGCTTTCGATCCGACCGGGACGGCACGCGTCTTGCGTCCCTTTCCGGTCACGGTGACCTCGGCGTCGCGCAGCATTGCCTGCGCGTCGGAAACATCGAGTCCGATCAGCTCGGCGAGCCGCAAGCCCGACGAGTACGCAAGCTCGCAGACCGCCTTGTCGCGTGCATCGAGCGGATTCTCGACCACCCGGTCGAGCAGCTGCTGGGCGGAGTCCGGCGAAAGTGCCTTCGGCAATACCTTGGCACTCTTCGGCGCTCGCACCCCCCCACAGGGGTTGGCCGCGAAGCCATGATGACGCACCAACCAGCCGAAGAATCCGCGCCAGGCCGAGAGCATGCGCGCAAGCGACTTGCCCGACAGCCCGCGCGCATGCAGCTGGGCGACCGTGCGCCGTATCGCGTGAGTTCCGATGCGCTCGAGCGGCAGCTCGGCCGTCAGCTCGAGAAGACGGTCGATATCCCGGGCGTAGTTCGCGCTCGTGTGCGCGGACAGTCGGCGCTCGTGCTCGAGCCCACGCACGAAGGCCGCCTGCAACTCGCGGCGGGGATCAGGCTGCACGACGCGTCTGCTCCCGCCGCTCACGCCAGCTAGATGAACCGCATAAGGGCGGCGCTGACGAGTTCTCCGATGCGCGACAGGTAAACGGTCCCCATCTCCGCATAGAAGCGTTGCGGATCCTCGCTGGCAAGCAGCAGCAGGCCGAAAGTCTCGCTCTTGTCGCGCAGCGGCAGGAAGGCGACCGAGCGGACGTGCGGGGCGCTCTCGCCCAGCCACGCAACGGCCTCGAGGCCGTTGTTCGGCCCGCAGTACGGATGATCGAGCTCGGCCGCGAAGGCCTGCACGGCGTCGCTCACGGGCGAGAACTCGGGATGGTCCGCGGCGCCCAGCCAGACGCGCAGCGCCGCGTGCGGGACGGCGAAGTCCTCGCGCAGGTTGAAGTAGATGGCCGCGAGCAACGTTGCCAGCCCGGCGGCCGACAGCATCGCCAGGCTCAGGCGATGCACCTTGTCGCTGACTGCATCGTTCTCTTCCCCGAATCCGATCAGCTCGGACAGCTTGGATTCCAGTGCGCGGTTCTTCTCGCGCAGCGAGATCACCTGGCGGTCCGAGAGCGGGATCGCATGCGACCCGTGCGGATGCTGGACACTGATCTGCGAGAGGAGATCGGCATGCTCGTCGAAGAAGGCCGGGTTCTCCTGGAGAAATCGTGCGACGTCGGCAGGATTCACGTCTTAGCGCCTCATAGCATTTCGGTCTCGATTTCCCCGTCGAAAACGGTTTCGGCGGGACCGGTCATCCACACGGCATTGTCCGCGCCCTGCCACGTGATCGTCAAATCCCCGCCGCGCGTCTCGACCTCGACCGGCGAATCGAGAGCCCCGCTCTTGATGCCTGCAACGGCTGCCGCGCAGGCTCCGGTGCCGCACGCGAGCGTTTCCCCGGCACCCCGCTCGAAGACGCGCAAGCGGATGCGATGGCGATCGACCACTTGCATGAAGCCTGCGTTCACGCGCTGCGGAAATCGTGGGTGGCGCTCGATCTGCGGCCCGAGGGTCGTGACCGGGGCGGACGCGACATCGTCGACGACCTGAACGGCATGCGGGTTCCCCATCGAGAGCACGGTGATGCGTACAGTCACGCCGTCGACGTCGAGAGATTGCTGTAGCGCGTCGGAATCGGTTTCGAACGGAACCCGTCGCGGGTCGAAAATGGGCTGCCCCATGTCCACCGTCACGCGGCCGTCCGGCTCCAGTCTCGGAACAATGATCCCGGAGAGCGTCTCCACGCGAATCTCCGCTTGCGTGGTCAAGCCCTTGTCGCGCACGAATCGCACGAAACAGCGCGCGCCGTTCCCGCACTGCTCCACTTCTCCGCCGTCCGCGTTGAAGATCCGGTAGCGGAAATCGACGCCCGGCGTCCTGGGCCGCTCGACGACGAGAATCTGATCGGCGCCGACCCCGAAATGCCGATTGGCGAGCCGCCTCAGCTGAGCGGGCGTCAACGCGACCTGCTGCCCGATGCCGTCGAGCACCACGAAGTCGTTGCCCGCGCCTTGCATCTTGGTGAACCTGAGCCGCATCTCCGGGTCGTCTGCAGTGAAATTTCCGCCGCTCCGCGATGGTACCGCACGCCGCGCTAGTTTTTTTCGTACACGGACGGCTCGCCAGGCGGGCGCGTCTTGAAGCGCTTGTGGATCCACCAGTACTGGTCCGGGATCCGGCGCACGTTCGCCTCGATGATCGCGTTCATGCGGCGGGTGTCGGCCTCCGGGCTCGCGCCCGGAAAGTCGTCGATGGGGGGTCCGATCCGCACGATGCACCCCGCGCCGTCCGCCGTCTGCTCGGCGACGACGGGCAGCACCACGGCGCCGGTGATTCGCGCCAGTCTCGACAGCGCGGCGGTGG
>JBAVOG010000472.1:0-10357 GCA_049691875.1 Burkholderiales bacterium
GCGCCCGGCCGTGCTCGCCGGGATCGCGGCACAGCGCGCGGACGCGCATGATGCGCTGGCGCGACTCGCGGAGAAGGCGGGTCTTCCCGTGGTCGTCTCGCCGATGGCGAAGGGTGTTCTCGCGGAGGACCATCCGTACTACGCGGGCACGCTCGACATGGCGTGCAACGAGGTCGTGTGGGAATTTCTCCGTGGGTGCGACCTCCTGCTCGCCGTCGGATTCGACGCGGTCGAGCTCATCAAGCCGTGGCAGCTCGATGTACCCACCGTGCACATCGATGCGACGCCGAATACCGACCAGATCTATCCCGCCGACGCCGAGCTAGTCGGCGACATTCCGGCGATCCTCGAAGCGATCGGCGCGGCCTGGAGCGGCGAGCCGAAATGGGAAGCCGCAGCGGTGCGGCGGCAGCGGGAAGTGCTGCGCGCCGCGTATTATTCCGGCCGGGTCACGGGCAAACTCAATCCCACCGACGTGGTCGATTTGGTGCGCGAGTCCGCTCCGCGCGACGCCATCGCCACAACCGATGTCGGCTCGCACAAGCTGCTCGTCGGCCAGGGCTGGACCGCGTTCGCGCCCCGCTCCGTCCTGATGACGAACGGTCTATCCTCCATGGGCTACTCGCTTCCCGCCGCCATCGCGGCGAAGCTCGTCCATCCCGAACGGCCGGTGGTGTGCTTCGTGGGGGACGGCGGACTGGCGATGGTGCAAGGCGAGCTGAGCGTCGCGTCGGGCCTCGGGCTCGATATCCTGGTAGTCGTGTTCTGCGACAACAGCCTGAACCGTATCGAGATCAAGCAGCAGAACCGGAACTATCCGAGCTGGGGCACACTAATCGACGCCGTCGAGCTCGGGCTGCTGGCCCGCGCGATGGGGTGCGAAGGCGTGACGGTCGACACCGCAGCGGCGCTGTCCCGAGCGCTTGCGGACGCGCGGCCCAAGGATCGGCCCTTGCTGATCGGCGCGCGCATCGACCCGGCGCAGTACTCCGCCCAGTTTTGAGCGGGCTCAGGCGCGCCAGTCGCCGTTCGCGTCCAGCCCGGTGAACGCGCCCTGTGCGGCGAGGCCGGCGATCATGTCCTGCCGCGCAGCACGGGCGGCTGCTACGCCGTGATCCAGGAGAGCCAGATCGCCAGCGTAAACAATGGTGACGAGCGTCTTTCGGGGATCGTCACGCTGACTGCGGGCGACCGCTTCGATCCGCGTGGCGCGACGACCCATCGCTCGTAGTCCAGCGCACGGACTTGACATACCAGCGAGAACGTTTGCATAGTCAAGCATCGAACCCCAGCAGCGAGCGGGGCCTCGCCCCACGACTGATTCAGGAGAAAGCAGCCATGGCCAAGCGCACCACGCCTTTCCAGGTTTCGCCGTCCAACCCGGGGATCGGAGAGATCCAGACCGAGCCCGAGCGGCACCGCGACATGCCGTACGCCCCGGCCATCCGGGTGGAAGGGCCAGGTGACCTGCTGTTCATCTCGGGCGCGACGCCGTCTCCGCTCTATCATAAGCACCCGCACGTGCTCAGCGAGCACGAGCACCCGAACGAGATTAAGGAGCAGGTGCGGCGCGCGATGAACACCGTGCAGGCGATCCTGAAGCACGAGGGCCTGGGGTGGACCGACGTCGTCAAGATGACGAAATACCTCACCGACATGCGCGACATGGACGGCATGAACGAAGTGCTGGCGGAGTACCTCAGCAACTGGCGCCCTGCGAGCACGACGATCTGTGTCAACCAGCTTTCGACGCCCGGAGCCCGGGTCGAGATCGACGTCATCGCCGCCTTCCAGAAGGCCTAGTCGCAAGACGCGCAGAAGACGGTCTGCGAGCATTGCCGCAGATCGACCACCTCTACGCTACTGGACCAGCACGGTCGACAGGATCGGGAACGCGGCGATCAGCGCCGTCACCATGAGCATGGTGAGGACGAAGGGCAGCGAGCCCCCGAAGATCTCGGGAAGGCTCGTGAATCCCTCAGGGAGCGAACTCTTGACCACGTACACCGCGAGGCCGAAGGGTGGGGTCAGTAGCCCGATCTCGACCGCGATGACGGTGACGATGCCGAACCACACCTGATTGCCGCCGAGCGCCGTCACGATCGGAAGCATGATCGGCAGCACGAGCAGCATTATCGACACGGAGTCGAGGATGGTGCCGAGCACGATCAGGATCGCGACGTACACGAGAAGGAAGCGCCCGAGATCAAGCCCTGCCTCGGACACCAGTTGTGCCGTGTAGGTCGGGATGCCGGAGAGCGCGAGCATTCGGCTGTAGAGCGACGCGGCGATGATCAGAAACAGGATCGAACCCGCAACAAGCCCGGTCTCGACGAGGACCTCCTTGATTCCCGTCAGCGAAAGCTTGCGCCGGGCGAGTGCGATGATGAGCGCACCCGCTGCTCCCACCGCTCCGGACTCTGTCGGCGTGAAGATTCCGCCGTAGATCCCGCCGATCACGACGACGATGAGCGCAAGCATTGGCATTAGCGTGAGCGCCGATTCCCGCGCGCTCATGCTCTCGACCTTCACCCCGTGGCGGGGCTCGCCGACGAACCGCGGAAACACCTTCGCGACGAAGGCGATCATGATCATGAATGCCGACGCCAGAATCAAACCGGGGATCACGGCAGCAATGAACAGCTTGCCGATCGAGACCTCGGAAATGAGGCCGTAAATGATGAGCAACAGGCTCGGTGGAATCAGCATGCCGAGTACCGAGCTCCCGGCAACGGTTCCGACAGAGAAGCGCCGGGAATAGCCGTGCTCGACCATCGGAGGCACCGCGACACGTGAGAACACGGTCGCGGACGCGATCGACGAGCCGGTGATGGAGGCGAAGAGCGCGTTGGCGAGCACGGTGGCCATCCCGAGTCCGCCGCTCACCCGGCGAAGCAGGGACGCGGCAACCGCGAACGCATCCTTCCCGACATCGGCGCGCTCGACGAGAAGCCCCATGAGGACGTAGAACGGGATCACCGCAAACTCGTAGGAGCTGATCGTGCCCGCCGAAGCGAGCCCCAGTGAGTTCACGGCGATTGCCTCGCTTCCGCGGACCAGCCAGATGCCGATAAAGGAAAGCACGATGAGGGCGATCCCGATCGGCATTCCCGCAAGCAGCAGGCCGAGCATGCCGAGAACGGAGATCGCACCCATCTCGGGCGGTGTCATATCACCGAAGAAGTTGACGGCGACGTATCCGGCGCTGAGCGCGACCAGCACACCGACGATTGCCAGGTCGAGAACCGGGCGAGGTCGCGGCGCGCCAGCGGCGCGCCGCCACTTGAAACTTCCAGCGAGCTCGTCCCACGCAACGACGGCGCAGGCGAGCGCAGCCGCCGCGGCCCCGAGCACCATGGGGAGCTTGAACGGCCAGACTGGCATCTTGAACGTACCCTCTGCGCCCGCGAACTCGTCCCTGCGGACTGCGGTGGCGAGATCGGGAACGGCCCAGACCAGGATCAGCACGAACACTGCGACCCCCGCGAGCGCAAAGAGCAGACCGTACACGTGGCCCGCGAGTGGCGTGCGCTGCTGGATTACGCGCAGGATCAGGTCGGCATGGATCATGCGACGGGCCCGCACCACCTGCGCAAGCTGCAGAAAGACCAGACCCGGGACGCTGAGCGCAACGAGCTCAGGCGTTCCCGTGATCGGCGTATTGAACAAGGCTCGCCCGGCGATGTCGCCGCAGATCAACAGCATGAGAGCGAAGACCCACAGCGAGCCGGCTGCCGCGAGCGTCGAGCTCAGCCCGGCAAAAATGCGCGCGAAAGCCAATTGACGAGCCGCCGGACTCTGGATGACAAACTCGCAAGGCAGGCCGGATGCGGCCTGCCCCGCGAGCAATGGTCGCAACGTCCCTTAGAGACCCTCGTCCCAGTTGCGCAGCGGCTTTGCGCCGTGCGCCCGCATCTCGTTCATGTAGGTCTTCATGATGTCGGCGGCCGGGACGCCCTTGGCCGAGTTCGTCTCGACGAACTCCTTGGCGATGTTCGGCATTGCGGCGATCCAGCGCTTCCGATCGGCCTCCGAGAGCGTGCTCATCTTCGAACCGGCGGCCACCATCTTGTCCAGCGAGCTCTGCACCCGCGCCTTGACCTCTTTCGCATGGACCGTCGAGTATTCGCGCCCCAACTTGGCAAGCACTTTCTTGACGTCGGGCGGCAGCTTCTGCCAGGTGTTTCCATTGACGGCGAACCCTCCGATCGTCGTCACACCCAAATCGACGATCGTGATGTAGGGCGCGACCTCGTAGAGCTTGAACGAGAAGGCGCCGGTCGAGATGATCAGCGTGCCGTCGGCGACGCCCGTCTGGAGCATCTGATAAAAGGCCGGTAGACCGGCGGAGACGGGCGTTGCGCCGGCAGCCTTGATCCATGGCGCATGCGAGGTCGCCGCAACGATCTTTTTCCCGTTGAGGTCATCGAGCGACTTGATCGGAAACTTGGTGAACAGGTGGTAGGTGTCCGAGACGGTCGCCCCAAGGAACACCAGGTTGTAGCGCTGCCACTCGGCCTTCATCGCCGGGATCGTGTCGTTCATCTTGTTCATGACATCGACGGCGATTTCCTCGTCGCTCGTGACGAACGGTGTCGCAAACATGATGTTCTGCAGCGGCAATTTCGCGGGCTCCCACAGCGCGCCGACCCAGCCCATATCCGTGACGCCCTGTTCGACGGCTTCGAGGGTGTTGTTGAAGTCGTAGAGCACGCCGCCGAAAGCTTCGTTCCACTGGATCCGATACTTGCTGCCCATCGCCTCCAGTTCCTTGTTGCTTTGGGCAATAACGTGGGTCTTGAGCGCGCCGACCCAGGGTACGACAGTCGGATGGCTGGATGACATCGTGAGACGGATGGTCTCGGTCTGGGCGGCCGCGGGCCCGGTCGCGAGCAGCGCGGACATCATCAGCACAGCACACGCGACGGCAATCCTCTCGAGCTTCATTGCGGACTCCCCCAATTTGTTGACTGCACAATCTAACAGTATGCGACAAAACTTTCCCATCGCGAAGGTCTCGCGCCCGCCCGGCATGGTAAACCTTTGTCGCCGCCGATGCGCCGAGTCCGTGCGGGCCAGGGTGGACGGGCGGTCGGGCCCGGTGCGCTTTCGGCATTACGCCCGCGCGCTCGATCTTCTTCATCGAGTCGACGGTGAACTCCGAGCTCGGCGCGTTGCCGGCGATCACGACCATCAGGATCGAATCCCTGTTCTTCGGACCCTTCGTAACGTTCTGAAAGCGCCGGATGACGCCCGGGGGGAACGCGATGACATCGAGCGGGTTCAGGTCGACGTGCTCGAGCCCGCTTTTTCCGTTCAGCCAGCTCGCGCGCCAAGTGCCGGTCATGCAGACGCAGGTCTCGTTGCCTGCGCGGCGGCTGCGTCGTGCCACGACAGGCCGAGCGCGGCGAACGGGCCAAAGCGTCAAGTTGCGATGGAGCCTCGGCAAGGCCCACCCCGAGCGCCGAGCCGCAAAGTCAGTTCGTCGCCCGAGTCAAGGCGACCTAGGCGCGATTGATCCGCAAGGTCTACGAGGCCGATCCTGTGCAATGTCCCAAGTGCAAGGGGCCCATGCGCGTCATTGCCTTGATCGACGATCACCACTGCGAGGAGGTGGCCGAACTGGCGGCGTCGCCCAGAAGCACTGGTGTCGCGGCGATGGGAGTCGTTTGCCTGAACGCGTACAGCAATCCCGCGAACGAGGAAGATGTCGCAAATTGGCTGCGCGATCGGCTCCCCGGAGCATTCATCACGCACACAACCGGGGAGAGCGTGATGTGGGGTACACGCGCATCCCGGTGCTGGGTCGCCGGAAATCAACAATTAGCGGCGGCATGTCGAAGAGCCGCCCATCAACGAGCTGCGCGTGGACACCAGCCCGAGCCGTCGGTCTACACCACGCCGGTGGTGACCAAGGTCTAATCGCGGCCAGTTCGGTCGCGTTTGGGTCGGCGTGCCTGACCGGCGACCTCAACGCTTCCAGTAGCGAACGAGGTAAGCATCCTGGTCTTTGCTAAATTGACCGATGAAGCACATTGCGGAGAATTTCCTCGCATAGGCGAGCGCGACGCGCGCATCGGCTTCGTCGTTCAACATGTGGAGCGGTCGATAGCCACCGATTTGCTGCTCGAATGTGACGAGCGCCCAGCCGTTCGGGCCATCGTTGCGAATTTCCAGTCGACCCGGATCGTAGCGATAGCAGCCTTCTCCGGGAAGCGTGGGCGCGGTGCCCCGTTCCCAGAACACGAACACCCACTGGCGGTCGTTCGGTGCATGACGGTCGAGGCCGATCATGCATTGCGCATGATGCGCGCGGGCAATGCGCATGATCGCGTCAGCGTCAACCGCGTTTTCCGCGCGCGCGAGTTGGAAGTTGTTGGCAATGACCGCCAGGTCGCGATTCGGACCCCGTCCGACGTGCAAGCTCGCGGGGTCGTAGCCGAAGCAGCGCACGCGGTCCGGCCAGCCGATTTCGGCGGCGAGCCTTTGCTGTTGCCGGATCCCGCCGATTCCGGGAGAGGGTGGAGGGGCTGGCGCCTGCCGCGCGGCTTCTTCCGCGCGACGCCGCTCCTCGGCTAGCTTGGCTTCCTGCTGCTCGCGCTCCCTGAATGCGGCAAGGTGCTCTTTCTCGCGCGCAGCTTCCTCCGCACGGCGTCGTTCCTCGGCTAACTTGACTTCCTGCTGCTCGCGTCCCTTGAGCGCGGCGAGGCGCTCTAATTCCCGTGCCGCTTCTTCCGCCCGGCGCCTTTCCTCGGCGAGCTTGGCTTCCTGCTGGTCATGTTCGCTAAGTGCGGCAAGGCGCTGCTGCTCCCGTTGCGCCTGCTCCATGCGCTCGCTCTCCCGCTGGTGCTCGAGGTACCAATATCCACTGATGCCGGCTACCGCGAGCCCGACAAGAATTGCTCCGATCCGAAGTCCGAGCCCCCGCCGACGCGGCAGTGGCGCTGCGGTGCGCGGACTTCCGACGGCCTCGGACCTGGAACGCCGCGATTCAGCCTCTTTCGCGCCGATTGTTTCGGTTGTCTCTGCAGGCGCGGGAGCGTGTCTCTGGGCGTGCGCCGTCGTATCTCCTGCCTTGGGCGATGGCCCGAGGATGCTCGCGATGTCGTCGAGGAGCTGCCCGAACCCCGGCGCGGTGCGAGTACCGTCCCAGCCAATCAGGTCAGCCGCCTGGATCTGGCCGAAGCCGAGCGGCGGTTCGACGTCGTCCAGACGGACTGGAACAAGGCGCCTACGACGCTTTCCCCGATCGGCCTCCTCGCGCACCCACTCGGACTCGACGGACGTCTTCGTCCAAACGACCAGCATGCACTTCGCGTCTCGGATGGCCGCTTCGATCACCTCGGCGTACGCGCGGCCGGCGGGAATCCTGCGATCCCACCATACAGACCGTCCCGAGGCCTCCAGCGCCTCGACGAGCGGCCGGATGCGCTCGCGATCTTCGGTTGCGTAGCTGAGGAAGATGTCGGACTTGGCTTGCGGCGCGTATCCCGCAGCGTGTCACGATCCCAGCAGCGGCTGAAGCGTGCCGGTCACTACATCTATGATGCTCGCAATCCGCACGCTCGACAATCGACCATGTCACCGAGCTTCCTGCAAGACGCGCTACTTCTGCCCGAGCTGCCACCCGAAGCGGGTGCTCTTGTACGGCGATTGGGTCGAGGAGCAGGTCCTCGAACCCGTGGCGCACCGCCAGTACGTGTTCACGCCCCCGCGGTTGCTGCGGCCGATGTTCGGTGTGCACCGCGCTTGCTCGGCTGGCGGCACTTCGGCGGGTTGTCGGTGCATAACCGAGTGCGGGTGGGTGCGCACGATGCCGAGGGGCGCAACATCCTCGCCGGCTATATGCTCCGTGCGCCCATGTCGTTTGCAAGGGGCCCATGCGCATCATTACCCTGATCGACGATCCCCAGATGATCCGGCGCATCCTCGCGCACCTGGGGTGCTGGGTGCCCGAGGCGAGCGCTCCGGCTGCGCCTGGGCCCGAGTGGGCGCTGAACGCGCACATCGCGCTGACCGATCACCCTGTTCCGGACGTCGCGTAGCGAGGTGTGAGGGCCAGGCACGCCCGCCCCTGCCCCCCCACCTTTGCTGAGGCGCTGCACAACCGTGCGATCGCTTCTGTGCGGGGCCACCAAGTGCGCGCCGGGCCCTGCCGTGCGCAAAATTGCCTGCATGCGCCGCGCCCTTGGGCCTTGTGCAACCGGCAGGGCAGAGGCCCCCCGCGGCAAGACGCGGCGCGCGCGGGATTGATTTCCTATTTTTTCTTTACGGATACCCATTCGAACCGCAGGGATGATCGCGGGCTCTACAGCGGTGTGATGAACGGAGCAGCAGTCAGGATAGAATTAGCGCGCGCGACGGCGCCCGGCGTGCTCATCACCCATAGTGTGTCGTCACGGCGGATTTACTATCCTTCGCTCCGGACGGCACCTTGGTCTTCTGGAGGGTGTCTTTGCCAAGACCGAAGCCAGATGCGGCAATGGATGAAGGCGGTGGCGTGCACGCTGGGTATCCTCGGCATGCCGTGCATGGTCGCGCTGCCGGCGCGCGCGGCCGAGGAAGAGGCACGCGTGCTGATTCTCAACGGCCTCGATCCCTATCTTCCCGCCTATCTGGCGATCGACGCCGCCATGCGCGCGAGCCTCGCAGAGGAAACCGCCCGGCGCATCGTCCTGTATTCCGAGCCTCTCGACACGCAACGATTCGCGATCGAGCACCTGGAACCCGAGAAGGTTGCGCTGCTAGCCAAGAAGTACAGCGCATTGCCCATCGACGTGGTCGTGGCCGTGACGAGGCCTGCGTTCGACTTCTTCCTGCGGCATGGCAAGCAGCTTTGGCCGGGCGCGCGCCTGGTGTTCCACGGGCTTCCGGATCCCGGATCCGAACCCGTCGCAGTTCCGCCCAATGCCACCGGGCTCGTAAACCGGGACGACTTTGCAGGCACGATCGACCTTGCCCGACGATTGCAGCCCGACGCAGGCCGCATCCTTGTCGTATCCGGCGTGTCTCCCCTGGACATGGAACTGGAGCGCCGGGCACGGGATGTGTTGCCGACCCAGGCAGCAGCGATGAGCGTGGAATACCTTTCCGGTTCGCCGCTGCCCGAACTGGTTGCCAGAATTGCGAAAGAGCCAGTGGACACGATCGTCTTCTATCTCACGCAGTTTCGAGACCGCGACAACCGACCGTACGTGCCTCGCCAGGTCCTGAGCGAGATCAGCAGCGTGTCGAGAGCGCCGGTGTACGGCCTCTTCCAGACCTACGTGGGCGCGGGCGTTGCGGCCGGCAGCATGGAACTCTACGAGGACCGTGGACGCCTCGTCGGGCAACTGGTGCGTGAGGCGCTAGCCGGCAGGGCCCCTGGACCGGGTCGCGCCGTGTCCAGTGTGCCGAGCCGATGCATTGCGGATGCACGTGCGCTGCAGCGTTGGTCGCTGGACGAGTGGCGCCTACCGAGCGGATGCGAAATCCGCTTCGCAGATCGACCATTGTGGAGGCGATACTGGTGGCAAATTGCTCTCACGCTGGCGCTCATCGCCGGGCAGGCAATGCTGATCGCGACGCTGCTTGCCCAGCGCCGGCGGCGCCGAATAGCCGAAGCCGAGTCGCAAAAGCGCTTTTTGGAAATGGCCCACATGAACCGCTACGTCTCGATGGGGGAGCTCTCCGCATCGATGGCCCACGAGCTCAATCAGCCACTGGGC
Organism: Burkholderiales bacterium; assembly: GCA_049691875.1. Lineage (GTDB taxonomy): Bacteria > Pseudomonadota > Gammaproteobacteria > Burkholderiales > SG8-39 > JAABRB01. The sequence continues at coordinate 9,708 of JBAVOG010000472.1, forward strand.
GCGATCCGCAACAATGCAGGTGCGGCAGAGATGCTGATCAAGGCCGATCCGCCCAAGCTGAAGGAAGTGGCGGAGATCCTGGCCGACATCAAGCGCGACGACCAGCGCGCCAGCGACATCATCGGGCGGACCCGCAGGATGATGCGCAAGACCGAGTTCCAGCCGCAGGACATCGATCTGAACGAGACTATCGACGAGGCCGTGAGGATGCTGGTTGCGGACGCGTCCGTCAAAGGAGTGTCACTCAAGATCGAGCTCGATCCGGGACTTCCGAAGGCCAGAGCGGATCGGGTCCAGGTGCAGCAGGTAATATTGAATCTCGCGCTCAACGCCATCGAGGCCCTTCACGAACGGCGCGCGGATCGGCGAGAGCTGGTGATACGGAGCACGCGTGCGAGTGACAAGGAAGCCGAGGTATCCGTGGCTGACTCCGGCGGCGGCATTCCGGCAGAAATACTCCCGCGCATCTTCGAGCCGTTCGTAACGTCCAAAACCACGGGCATGGGGCTGGGGCTGGCGATTTCGCGTACCATCGTCGAGGCGCACGGCGGCCAGATTCGAGCGGAGAACGCGTCGACAGGCGGTGCGGTCTTTCGTTTCACGTTGCCGTTCGCTTGAGGCCAAGCACCCGTGACGGCAGCCTCTTGTAT
>JBAVOG010000473.1:0-2031 GCA_049691875.1 Burkholderiales bacterium
CTACTTCACCCATCGCACCACCAACGCCGTGGCCGAAGGCCTGAACTCCAAGATCGCCACCATCCAGAAGCGCGCCGGCGGCTTCCGAAATCGCGATCACTTCAAGATCGCTGTCTACTTCCACTGCTGAGGACTCAACCTCTACCCCTCGGGGCTCACCCCCAGAAATGTCTGAAGGATCCCTTTTCAAGGAGGGGTGCCGCCGGAGGCGGCGGGGTGGTTCCGGAAATATACCTATTTGCTGCTCGACGCCGCCTTCATCCAGACCACCGGCTTTGCCGTGCCGATTTCCTGTTTCAGCGCGCTGCCTTCCGCATCCGCGAGTGCTGCGAGGCGCGCCTTGCGAATCGCCGCGATGCGCTCGGCATCCGTGAGCTGCGGTTCGCCCTCGACCACCGTCGCCATGATCCGCTCGAAGTTGGTCCAGCCGCGCTGATGCGTGTCGCCGTATCCTTTCACCAGCCGCGCGCATTGCGCGACCTCGAGTGCGAGCGTGGTGTCGCGTGCAGCCGCCTTCTCGACGGCAGCGAGCCAGCTCTCGATGCGTGATTGCTCCTCCGCGTATCGGGACGTCCTGCGGCGCAACGGCTTGAGCCACGCCATCTTGCGAAGGAGCACGAAGCCGAAGACGGTCGACGTCTTGAGATGGATCCCGACGTTCAGCGATTTTCCGCGCCGCTCGGACCACGCGCGCAGGGGGCCTGCGAGCGAGCGCGGCAGGATGTCGCAGATCTCGTTCATGCCGGGCTTGAGGTACTCGATGATCACCACCGGCTCGTCGGGCTTCGCGCCGACTTCCGCGCGGACGCGATCGAAGCGCGACCGGCGGGTCTTAAGATCCGCGACCCGGATGATGTCCTCGTAGGTCATCCAGAGCGCGAGGAGGCGCCCCGCCTCGTTCGTGAGGTGGAAACCGGAACTGGCACCGGCGGCGGCCTGCTCGGCGGCGAGAATTCGCGCGAGCCGGTCGACATAGACATCGGCATAAGTCTGATCCTGATAGTCGAGCACGCGCGCGACGCCCTCTTCCAGGATGCGGTGCGTCTCGGCCGGGAATGTTGCATGCACGCTTGCCTCGCGTGCCCGGCGTGACCGGGACAGGTGCGCCTCGCTCCGGCTGCGCCACTTCTTCTCGTCCTGTGCGACGGGCGCCGCGGTCGCACCGGATGCGTGCGCGAAACCGGCGTCAAATCCGCGCAGGCTCCCTTCCGTGCCCTTACCCTGCTTGCGGATCGCGGCTTCGCACGCTTCGCGCGGAAACGGCAGGACACCCGCACCGGCCAGCGCGCCGAACATGACCGCGTTGATCACGGTTCCCGACTGGCGCGCGAGTTCCGCCATGTCGCCCAGCACCGCGCGTTTCGACAGCGTTTCGGCGGCCTTGCGCAGCTTGGTCTCGTCGAACCGCCCGTCGCCGAGGGCGGATTTTTCGGCGACCGTGTAGACGCGATGCGTGGACGCGACCAGCGTGGTCCGGTCGGGGCTGACGTAGCCGTTCTGGATCGCGCGCCCGGCCTCGATGAACTCGGACGCGAGCATCGCATCGACGTTGCCCGGGGAAGGGGTCAGCGCGAGCACCGGCCGCCGGTCGCCGAGGCGATCGACGGTGACCGGATAGATCTCCACGTAGTAAGTGGTGGCGCCGGTGCGTTGCGCGACCCCGGGAATCGACGTGCTCTGCACGGGGAAACCGCTCGCGGTCGCCGCGTCGACGAGCCATTCGGCGAGCACGCCCCCGCCTTCCCCGCCGAGCGCGGCGACGAGAATCGTGAACGGCCGCTCAGGGAGCTCGTTGCCGAAGGCGATCGTGATCGTCTTTGCTTCGGTTGTCGTGTTCATCTCGTTCAGCTCTTCACGGTTCAAGCCGGCTGCAGCCAGCCGATGATGGTGTTGCGCACGCGTGCGATGAAGCGGTCCCAGGCACTCGGGTTCTGGATGATGCGCGCCTTGAAGAACGACGGGCACAGCACCGCGGCGTGCGCGACCTCGCCGCACAGCCCGCAGCCCACGCAGCCGTTGTTCACATGGGCC
>JBAVOG010000474.1:0-3019 GCA_049691875.1 Burkholderiales bacterium
GCTCGAGCTCGACCTGGCAAAGGTCGAGCCTTCGCTCGCCGGCCCCAAGCGGCCCCAGGACCGCATTCAGATCGGGCGCGTGAAGGCGAAGTTCCGCGAGCTGCTCGCGAAGCCGGTTGCCGAGAACGGTTACAACAAGCCGGCAGCGGAGCTCGACAGGCGATTCCCGGCACATTCCGCGGATCCCGGCACGCGCACGCGGGGGGGCGGCACGCAAGCGCCCGAGTCCCTCGCGAGCGGCGCACCGACGGACGTCGTCGAGATGGTCGACAACCGCCCGACTCCGGACGCGGTGCGCACGCCCGATGAGAAACCGAGCAGCGTGACGCTCGGTCACGGCGACGTCCTGATCGCCGCGATCACCTCGTGCACCAATACGTCGAATCCGGGTGTGCTGATTGCCGCGGGTGTGCTCGCCAAGAAGGCCGTCGAGCACGGATTGACGGTGCAGAAGCACATCAAGACCTCGCTCGCCCCCGGCTCGCGGATCGTGACCGAGTACCTCCAGAAGTCCGGCCTGCTCCCCTACCTCGAGAAGCTGGGCTTCTTCGTGACGGCCTACGGCTGCACGACCTGCATCGGAAACTCCGGACCGCTCGATCCGAGTCTCGAGGAGGTCGTGGTGAAGAACGATCTCGTGTGCGCCGCGGTGCTCTCGGGAAACCGCAACTTCGAGGCCCGCATTCACGCGAACATCAAGGCCAATTTCCTGGCCAGCCCACCGCTGGTCGTGGCGTACGCCATTGCCGGCACCATGCGCAAGGATCTGATGACCGAGCCACTCGGCACCGGCAAGGACGGCAAGCCGGTGTATATCGGTGACGTATGGCCCGCGCCCCACGAGGTTGCGCAGGCAATGCGATTCGCCACCGATGCCAAGGCGTTCCACAAGCTGTATGGCAATCTGGCGAATGTAAACGCAAACTGGACGGCCGTGCCGACCGCGAGCGGACAGGTCTACGACTGGCCGACTTCCACGTACATCGCGGAGCCGCCTTTCTTTGCGGGCTTCTCCATGCAGCCGAAAAGATCGGGAAACGTGTCCGGCGCCCGCGCGCTCGGCGTGTTCGGCGATTCGGTCACGACGGATCACATCAGCCCGGCCGGATCGATCAAGGAAACCTCCCCGGCCGGACAGTACTTGATCGGCAGCGGCGTCGTGAAGGCGGATTTCAACAGCTACGGAGCGCGGCGCGGCAATCACGATGTGATGATGCGCGGCACTTTCGCGAATGTCCGAATCAGGAATCTGATGATCCCGGCGCAGCCGGACGGTCGGCGCGTGGAAGGCGGCGTGACACTCTTCCAGCCCACGGGCGAGGAGATGTCGATCTACGACGCGGCGATGAAGTACATCGACCAGGGCACGCCGACGGTCGTCTTCGGCGGCGAGGAGTACGGTACGGGCAGCTCGCGCGACTGGGCGGCCAAGGGTACCCAGCTGCTCGGTGTGAAGGCCGTGATCGTGCGCAGCTTCGAGCGTATCCATCGCTCCAATCTCGTCGGCATGGGCGTGCTCCCGCTGCAGTTCAAGGGCACCGACAGTGTCGCGTCGCTCGGAATCCACGGTGACGAGGAGTTCGACATCCTGGGCCTGGACGGCGATCTCCAGCCGCAGCAGGACGTCACACTCGTCATCCGGCGCAAGGATGGCGGAACGCAGAAGGTCCCGCTGCGCTTGCGCATCGACACCCCCATCGAAGTCGACTACTTCCAGCACGGCGGCATCCTGCCGTACGTCCTGCGCGACCTCATGCGGGCGGCGTAGCGCGGGTGCTCCTCCGTCGGGCGCGTCGCCGGCTTGCGGCGACAGTGCTGTCGTCGGTCTGCGATCTCGGCGCGGGAAACTTCGCGATAGCCGCGCCGTCTCGTCGCGCGGTACCGCGGCGATCAGTGATGGTGGTGACCGTCCGGGCCGTGCGCGTGCCCATGCTCGATCTCCTCGGCGCTCGCGGGACGTACCGAGACCACCTTTGCACGAAATTCGAGCGCGCGTCCGGCGAGTGGATGATTGCCGTCGACCTTCACAGTTTCCGCGCCGACCTCGATCACCTCGAAGACGACCGGGTGCGCGTGATCCTCGTGGGCGACCTCGGCCTGGAATTGCATGCCGACCTTCACGTTCGCAGGGAAGCGGCTGCGTGGTTCCGCCCGCACGAGGCCGGGATCGTGCTCGCCGAAGGCGTCACTCGGCGCGAGGGTGACCTTCACGGATGCGCCCTCCTCCATTCCGGCAAGCGCCTCCTCGACTTTCGGAAAGATTCCGGCATGCCCGCCGTGCAGATAAGTCATCGGATGCTTGCCGCGCTCGATCAACTCGCCGTTTGCATCCAGCACGTCGTATTTCAGCTCGACGACCGAGTTCTTGATGATCTTCATACCCCTCCTTGCCGGATTCCCGAGCGGCCACACGCGCTTGGCCGTGCCCCAGTTCACCCGGATAATAGCCGCTTCGCGAATTGGGAGAATGCTCGGTGGGGCTCTGGAGACGAATCTTCGCGGCGCTCGGTGTTGCGGCGTGGCTGGGTGGATGCGACGCGGGAATCGAGCAGCTCAAGCCGGGCGTCTCGACGGCCCGGGAAGTGCGCGCTGTGCTGGGGGAGCCGACCTACGAGTGGCGCGAGAGCGACGGCGCCACCGTCTGGGAGTTCGCCGGCCCGCGCGCGAGTTACGTGACCTACATGGTGACGATCGGCGCCGACGGCGTCATGCGCACATTGCACCAGGTCCTCGCCGACGAATACTTTGCAAGGGTGCGCCCCGGAATGGACAAGGCGCAGATTCGCCGATTGATCGGTCGGCCGATCGAATCCATGAACTTCCCGGGACGCGGCGAGGAGGTCTGGACCTGGCGACATGGCGCGGTGATGCCCGAGGGCATCGACGAGTTTCACGTTCACTTCGACTCCGACGGCAAAGTGGTGACCACGAGCCGCTCGAAGACCGCCGAACCGGGTTGAGCGGCATCGGGCGCCGCACCCGCGCCGCCGCGTGCGCCCGCTAGTCGTCGCCCGTGAAG